>NZ_CDBZ01000096.1 GCF_000819985.1 Aeromonas media
TAAGTGAACAGCATTGCACCAGCGCCGGCCCGTAAAAGGTGACCAGGCCGGTACGGGCATGAATGCCGAGCAGCAGGGCCGTCACGTCGGAGTAGCCGATGATGATCTTGGGATCCCGCTTCAGCGCCTCATAATCGAGATAGGGCAGCAGGGCGTTGGAGTTGCTGCCGCCAATCACCGACATGATTGCGCGCACCTCTGGATCCCGGATGAGGGCATTGAGCTCTTCGGCCCGCGCCGCGATGGAGCCGGAGCGCCAGTGATCCCGCTCCCCGGTCAGGCTGCCCGCCTTGAGTTCGAAGCTCTGCGCCGCCAGATAAGCCTTGGCGCGAGCGAAGCGGTTTGGTGCCCAGGCGGTGGCCGCGCTGGAGGGGGAGAAAAAGCCGATGGTGTCGCCGGGTCTGAGCCCCGGCGGTTTGAGTAAAGTCATGGACAAATCTCTGTTGCCAAGGATGGTTTGCCGGGATAACCCGGAGAAGAGGTCTCATCCTAATCCATTTCTCGCTCGCCAGACCAGTGGAACACGCCCACAAAAAAGCCGATCTCGCGATCGGCTCGGGGTGCTGGCTTGCAAGGGGATGAAAGCGGCCTCACACCACCACGGCGGTGCCGCTGATGCTGACCATCAGCATGCTGCCGTTCTGCCCCACCACCTCGTAGTCGATGTCGATGCCGACCACGGCGTTGGCACCCTGGGCGGCGGCACGCTCCCTGAGCTCCTCGAAGGCGATCTCCCGGGCCCGGGCCAGCTCTTTTTCATAGGCGCCGGAGCGGCCGCCGATGATATCGCGAATGCCGGCGAACAGGTCTTTGAAGATGTTGGCGCCGAGGATGGCTTCCCCCACGACGATGCCGCGGTATTCACGAATGGTCTTGCCTTCCAGGGTGGGGGTGGTTGAGAGGATCATCTTGCGCTCCTTGAGGTGAAAATGGGCTCCAGACTACCCCAAACCTGCGGCAGGCAACATCCCCCTACCGCGAATAACCGGCCACAGGGGATGGGCGGACAGGCGCTGGCTGCGACCCGGCGACACCTGCCGGATCGCAGCCCTCAAAGACGGTCATCAAAAAGGAGAGGCGAGCCTCTCCTTTTGTTTGCCATCGCACCTTGCCACTCAGGGCTCAGTGCAGCTTCATGCTCGGGCGCAGCACCCGGTTGATGCGGCCCACCAGCATGATGAGGCCGGTCTTGATGTAGCCGTGCAGGGCCACCTGGTGCATCCGGTAGAGGGAGATGTAGACGATGCGGGCGATGTAGCCTTCCACCATCATGGAGCCGCGCATCAGGTTGCCCATCAGGCTGCCCACGGTGGAGAAGCGACTCAAGGAAACGAGCGAGCCGTGGTCATGGTAGAGGTAGGGCTTCATCTCGCCGCCGTTCATCTTGGCCAGGATGTTCTTGAATGCCTGGGTCGCCATCTGGTGGGCGGACTGGGCGCGGGGCGGCACAAACTTGCCATCCGGCTGCGGGCAGGCGGCGCAGTCGCCGATGACGAAGATGTTCTCGTCACGGGTGGTCTGCAGGGTCTCTTTCACCACCAGCTGGTTGATGCGGTTGGTCTCGAGACCCGCTATCTCCTTCATGAAGTCCGGTGCCTTGATGCCCGCGGCCCACACCATGAGGTCTGCTTCAATCAGCTCCCCATCCTTGGTGTGCAGACCCTCGGCAGTGGCTTCGGTGATCATGGTGGCGGTGCGCACGTCCACACCCAGCTTGACCAGCTCCTGGTGGGCGGAGCCGCTGATGCGCTCCGGCAGGGCCGGCAGGATGCGGGGACCCGCTTCCACCAGTGTCACCTTGAGGCTGTCGGTGGTGAGGTTCTTGAAGCCGTAGGCGTAGAGCTGCTCCACCGCGTTGTAGAGCTCGGCGGAGAGTTCGACGCCGGTGGCGCCGCCACCAACGATGGCGATCTTCACCTTGTCACCGGGCTGGTATTCGGTGGCGAACTGCAGGAAGCGGTTCATCATGCTGTTGTAGAAGCGGTGCGCCTGGGAGGGGCTGTCCAGGAAGATGCAGTGATCCTTGATGCCCTTGGTGTTGAAGTCGTTGGAGACCGAGCCGATGGCCATCACCAGCACGTCGTAAGCCAGTTCCCGCTCGTTGACCACCAGGGCGCCGCTGTCGTCGTGGATCGGCGCCAGCACGATGCGTTTCTCGTCGCGCTTGATGTCGGTCAGGCTGCCGAGCTGGAATTCGAAGCCGTGGTTCTTGGCGTGGGACTGGTAGCTCAGGGCGTCGATGCCCGCATCCATGGAGCCGGTGGCCACTTCGTGCAGCAGGGGCTTCCACAGGTGGGTGCGGTTGCGATCCACCAGGGTGATCCTGGCCTTGTTCTTCTTGCCCAGCTTGCGGCCCAGGCTGGTCGCGAGCTCGAGACCGCCGGCGCCACCGCCTACAACGACAATATTCATCATGATGATTTTCCTTGGTTCCTCAAAACGAAAGGGAGCCATTGGCTCCCTAAAACGAAATCGGTTGACGTGATGGCTCAGGCTTCTTTGAAGGCCTTCATCCGTTGCAGATGGTGCGAGATGTTCTTGAACTTATGGGTCTCGCGCTCATCCCATACGATGTCGTAATAGTTCTTCAATTCACGTTCAGTGTCCCGATTATCGCGGATTTCATCCTGAACGGAAAGGATGCACAGGCAGTTTCCTGAATTTTTATTACGAAATTCGGTTACACACTTGGTGCCTATGTCCTCGTACTCTTCCGGCCTGTCGATCTTGCCCTGCATGTTCTCTTCCGGGTGCAGGTTGGGGTTGAAGACCACCTGTTTGATACCGCACAGAAAACCGATCCGCTCGCTCCAGTAGCCGCCGAGCCCTACCCCGCAGATGAGCGGCTTGGGGTCGGTGCTCATGTCGAGCTGCTTCTTCACCTCCTTGAGCAGGTGACTCATGTCGTGGCGCGGGTGAACCGTGCTGTAGTGAACGAAGCGCACATCATCATCGATAAACTGCAACTGCAGCACTTTCTCATGATTGCCGGGGCTGGTGGCATCGAAGCCATGCAGATAGATGATCATGGATAAGACCTCAAAAACTGTGTCGGTTCTATCGAAACTACCCCAGCGAACCGCCGAGGCGCCACCAAAACATCGCACTTTCTTGCTTTGGATCACGCCCCCTGCCGCCGGAAAATCGTTTCCCCACCCCGTTTGGGCGCGCCAGGCAGGGGAAAAGGGGCGCCAGGCCCCTGACGAGGGCAGGCGCGCTGCCCCTGCCTGCGCCCGGCCTCAGCTCAGGGTCTGCTCGAAGCGATCCACCGCCGCCGCCACCAGGGCCAGGCTGCCCTGCCAGAAAGCCGCCTCGCGAATATCCTGCCCCAGGTGTTTCACCACCAGCTCCTCGGCGCTCATGCGGCCGGTGTCCCGCAACAGGGCGCGATAGGCCTGTGCCACATCCTGCTCACCCGCGGCCTGACGGCTTATCAGTTGCTGATAGACGCCGAGGCTGAACAGGTAACCAAACAGATAGGGGTAGTTGTAAAAACCGAAGCCCGCGATGGAGAAGTGCGCCTTGGCGGCCCAGAACATGGGGTGATAGCGGCCAAGGCTCTCTTCATACCAGCGCCCCCACGCCTCGTCGGTGAGCGCCTTGAGCCGCGCCGAGGAGACATAGCCCTGCTCGCGCTCGGCCACCAGGGCCTGCTCGAAGTCAAAACGGGCCGGAATGTTGACCAGGAAGGTGGCGGCGCCGTCGGCTTCCGCCCAGGCGATGGCCTGGCGCTCCTCGGCACTTTGGGCCTGCTCGAACAGGGCGCTGCGCACTAGCGTCTCGGCGAAGATGGAGGCGGTCTCGGCCAGCGTCATGGGGTAGCTGCGCTGGCTCATGGGCAAGTCCCGGATGAGCCAGTTGTGCCAGGCGTGCCCCAACTCGTGGGCCAGGGTGATGACGTTGTCCATGGTGCCCGCATAGGTGATGAAGACCCGCGGCTCCACCGGATCGGCAAACTTGGTGCAGTAGGCCCCGGTGCGCCGGTTCGGGGTGGGAGCCGCATCGATCCAGCCGCGCTCGGCCATCATGCGGGCAAATTCCCCCATCTCGGGATCGAAACCGGTGAAGGCCAGGGCGATGATCTCGATCGCCTCCTCGAACGGGATGCTGCGGTGGCTGCTCGCCGGGGGCGGCGCGAACAGATCCTCAGGCCCCAGCTCCTCGATGCCGAGCCGCCGGGCCATCAGCCCCAAGGCCCGCTGACCCAGATGGCGCGCCTGCCAGGTCTCCTGCATCAGGGTATCCAGGGTCGCCCGCTCGATGTGGCTCTGATGGCAGGAGAGATCCAGCGCATCCAGGGTCCGCACCTTGCCACGCTGGCGCGAGAGCTCCAGGCGCCAGCCGTTGAGGGCATTGAGGATGGCGGCGACCGTCTCCTGCTCCCCTTCCCAGCCGGCGCTGATGGCGTCGAAGGCCTCTTTGCGCAGTGCCCCATCCGGGCTGGAGAGCAGGTTGCTCGCCTCGGCCAGCCCCATCTCACGGCCGTCGATAACGAGGCGGATCTTGCCCACCAGATCGTTGTAGAGGTTGCCCCAGGCGTGCAGCCCGTCGGTGCCAAGGCCGATGACCAGCTGCTCCGCCTCCACCGGCAACCGCTGATCCTGCAGGCGGCGCTCGTGGCGCAGCCGGTACTCCTCCTCCCCGAGCAGGGGGTCCTGCATCAGCTGCTCGAACTCGGCCTCGGGCAGCCCCAGCATCAGATCTTCGATGGGAGCCAGCGTCTTGAACAAGTCCGCATTGAGGGCCCGGGCGCGGGAGGCCAACTGCTTGGCCAGGGGATCCCGGGCGTCCTGGCTCCCCGTGCAGGCGGCCAGCACGGCGATGTTCCAGCCTATTTCGCGGATGCGCCGGGCCCGCAGGCGTACCTCCCGCAGGAAGTCCTGCCGGGCCGGCTGGTTACCCTGCACCCCGGCCAATCCCTCGATAAAACCGCTCAATTCCGCCAGGCTGGCGCGAGCCAGGCTCATGTCCGCCTCCAGCACGCAGCTGTCGAGGGAGGGGTAGATGTGCTGATTTTGCCACTGCTGTGGGTAGACTCGTTGTTGCATCGAACGCTCATTGTCAGAGACGGGTCCGGCCCGTCGTGAAACAGGGGTGGCCCCAGGGCCACGAACAGAAATATCAAGGCTGGCTGCGACACCAGCCGGATCAAATGCGGGCGGCTACACCAGCCATTCGAGGCGGCTGACCGCCTCCTCGACAACGCAGACTCTCCTCCCGGAACCCAGGAAGGTTCGCGACTACACCAGTCGCTCGAGACGCTCCACCGCCTCCTCGACATAGCGCAGACTCTCCTCCCAGAACGCGGGTTCCCGAATGTCGACCCCCAGGTGCTTCTCCACCAGGCTCTCGGCGCTCATGCGGCCGGTGTCGGCGAGCAGCGCCCGATAGGCTGGCACGAAGTCGGCGCCAACCCGCGCCTTCTGGGCATAGAGCCCCAGGCTGAACAGGTAGCCAAACAGATAGGGGTAGTTGTAGAACCCGAACTCGGCAATGGAGAAGTGGCTCTTGCTGGCCCAGAACAGCTCGTCATATTGGCTGAGGGTGTCACCATACCACTGCTGCTTTGCGGATTTCATCATGGCCCTCAGCTGGCCCGCCCCCAGATACCCCTCGGTCCGACCTGCCACCAGCGCCCGTTCGAAGTGGAAGCGGGAGGGGATGTCGAGCAGCAGGCTCGCGACCCGCTCCCCGTCCATCCAGGCGATGTCCAGACGCTGCTCGCGGGTTTGCGAGCGCGCGAGCAGCGCGTCGCGTACCAGGGTTTCGGCAAACAGGGAGGCGGTCTCGGCCAGCGTCATGGGGTAGTCCCGCTGCTCCAGCGGGAGGTCTCGCAGCAGCCAGCTGTGCCAGGCGTGCCCGAGCTCGTGGGCGAGCGTGATGACGTTGTCCATGGTGCCCTCGAAGGTGAGGAACACCCGGGGTTCGGCGGGATCGGCATACTCGGTGCAATAGGCGCCGCTGCGCCTGTTGTCGCTCGGTGCGGCATCGATCCAGCCCCGATCCGCCATCATGCGGGCGAAGGCCCCCATCTCGGGATCAAAGGCGGCGAAGGCCTCGGCCACCAGGGTCAGTGCCTGTCCGAAGCCAAGCCTTATCTGCGCCGCGGCGGGCGGCGGGGCATAGAGATCCCAGGGGGCGAAGTCCGTTATCCCCTGGGCGCCAGCCATGGCCCGCAGGGCCCGTCTGCCCAGCTCCTTGTGGGCTTCGGCCTGCGCCATCAGGGTCTCCAGGGTGGCGCGATCCAGGTGCCCCTGGTGGCAGGAGAGATCCAGCGCATCGAGCAGCCGCCCCTTGCCGCGCTGGGTGGCGAGCTCGTTGCGCCAGCCGTTGATGGCGTTGAGGATGGCGGCCACCGTCTCCTGCTCCGCCTGCCAGGCGGCCTGAATGCCGTGCCAGGCACTGGCGCGCCGCGCCCTGTCCGGATGGGAGAGCAGGTTGTCCGCCTGGGCCAGCCCCATGGGCTCCCCCGCCACCTCTGGCCTGAGTCTGGCCACCAGGCTGTTGTAGAGATCCCCCCAGGCTTGCAGGCCATCCACCGCCAGCCCCTCGATCAATTGCTCACTCTCGAGGGAGAGGACCTGATCCTGCAATCGGCGATCGTGGTGAATGAGGTATGCCAGCTCGAACAGCTCGGGATCCTGCAGCAGGGCCCGCACCTGATCCTCGGGGGCATTCAGCCAGAACAGGGCCACCGGCTTGACGAGCTGGGCGAGCCTCGCCTGCAACTGCTGACCACGGGAGAGCAGTACCCGGGCGGCCTCGTCGCGGCCGTTGCGGCTGAGTCGGTTGTAGGCGAAGGTCTGGCTGTTCCAGGCTTGTCTCCTCACGGCATTGGCCTGGCGGCGAATGGCCCGAAGCAGGTGGCGCAAGGGATTGATGTCCCGGGTCTCTGGCAAGGCGGCCAGCAGGGTAGTGATCTCGGTCAGGGCCTCGGCGGCGCGTTGGAAGTCGGCGTCGATGGCCGGGCAATCGGGGGCGGCATAGATGTGATCATCCTGCCAAAGGGTGTTGGTCATAACTGTCCTTGTCTGTTTGCGTCCATGTGGGGGCCCTGCCTCTGCGGGCAGTGGTCGCCAAATAGTACGAAGGGGGCTGGCCCTTGCCTAGCCCCCATTCTGGTCAGCAAACAGCAGATCCGACCTGCGACGCCCCCTGTCGGCAGGGGACGATTCCTGAGCGACCGCCGCTGTTATTTCGCGGGCGTCAGCTTGCCCACCAGGGTCATGGCCAGCACCAGCAGCAGACCGGCCACCACCCCCACCAGGGCGCTCAGCAGGGTCGGCGTCACCGCGGCCAGCACGGCGCCCCCGGTCAGGGGTGCCAGGCTGGCGGCCACCCCCTCGATGAGGTGATGGGCAAAGGGCCAGCCGTGGACCAGGATGCCGCCACCGACCATGAACATGGCGATGGTGCCGACCAGAGCCAGCAGGTGCATCAGCCGGGGCGCCGTTACCAGCAGCCCCCGCCCCACCGCCCGGCGCAAGGCGCCGGCATCCGGTTTTTGCAGCAAGTGCAGACCGATGTCGTCGAGCTTGACGATGAGCCCCACCAGGCCGTAGACCCCCACCGTCATCAGCAGGGCGATGCCCGCCACCACGGCAATCTGCAGGCCCAGGCTGGATCCCTGCACCGTGCCGAGGGCGATGACGATGATCTCGGCGGAGAGGATGAAGTCGGTACGAATCGCCCCCTTTACCTTCTGCTGCTCGAAGGCCTCCAGATCGTCCGGAAGCGCCTCTACTGACGAGGCCGTCTCGCCGCTGTCGTGGGGCAGGAACTTGTGGGCCAGCTTCTCGGCCCCCTCGAAGCAGAGGTAGGCGCCCCCCAACATCAGCAAGGGGGTGATGAGCCAGGGGATCAGGGCGCTGATGGCGATGGCGGCAGGTACCAGGATCAGCTTGTTGCGAAACGAGCCCTTGGCCACCTTCCACACCACGGGCAGCTCCCGCTCGGCCCGCACCCCGGAGACCTGCTCCGCATTGAGGGCGAGATCGTCCCCCAGCACCCCGGCGGTCTTCTTGGCCGCCACCTTGGTCATCAGGGCCACGTCATCGAGCACGCTGGCAATATCGTCGAGCAGGGTCAATAAACTGGCTCCAGCCATATCATTCATTCCTTATATCAGTGGTGAGAGCCCCTGGGGCGGCTGGCCTGGCGACGACCTTGCTCATCTGGGGTTCCGCATTTCGGGCAAAAGATGGCACAGTGTAACGAGAAGCCGCCCTTTCGGCAGCCCCCATGACAGGGTCAACCGGCCTTGTTTCACCTGAAGGCCCCAGGCCCAAGGAGTACCCATGCAACCCTGGCAACCCCTGCTCGATTTCTGGTTTGGCGATGACTCAGGTGACGCTCCCCGCGCCGCCCGGCAAGCCCCCCTCTGGTGGGGCAAGAGCAGCGAGACGGACGCGCTGCTGGCACACCGCTTCGGCGAGCTGGCACAGGGCGCCGCAGAGGGCGAACTCGCCCACTGGGCCGAGGTCCCGGTGGGCAGGCTGGCGCTGATCCTGCTGCTGGACCAGTTACCGCGCAACATTCATCGTGGCACGCCCGCGGCCTTTGCCCAGGATGCCAAGGCCCGGGATCTCTGCCTCAAGGGGTTGTCCCTTGGCGCTGACAAGGCCCTCTCCCCACTGGCACGGGTCTTCTTCTACCTGCCGCTGGAGCATGCGGAGTCCCGGGAGCAGCAGGCCAGAAGCGTGGCCCTGTTCGAGGCGCTGGCGACCGAGCAGGCGGGCGGCCCGGCGCGCGAAACCTTCGAGGGC
>NZ_CDBZ01000097.1 GCF_000819985.1 Aeromonas media
GCCATCGCTGTCGCTGGAGCCGTTGGCATCAAAGCTGGCGGCCAAATCTGTCTCGCTGTGGGTAAAGGCCGCGGTCGGCGCCACATTGGGGGCCACCACGCTAACGCTGGCACTCTGACTGGCTGTTGCGCCCTTATCGTCAGTCACCGTCAGGGTGACGCTGTAGGTTCCGGCGGCGGTGTAACTGTGGCTGGCCGTCTTGCCGCTGCTGGTTGTGCCATCACCAAAGCTCCAGCTGTAACTGGCAATGCTGCCATCGCTGTCGCTGGATGAACTGGCATCAACGCTAACCAGCAAGTCCGTTTCGTTGTGGGTAAAGGCTGCGGTCGGTGCCACATTGGGTCCCACCACGCTCACGCTGACGCTCTGGCTGGCGGTCGCCCCTTTGTCATCAGTCACCGTCAGGGTGACGCTGTAGGTTCCAGCCGCCGCATAGCTATGGCTGGCGCTCTTACCGGTGCCGGTTGTGCCATCGCCAAAGCTCCAGCTGTAACTGGCAATGCTGCCATCGCTGTCGCTAGAGCTACTGGCATCAAAACTGGCAACGAGATCAGCCTCGGAATGAGTAAAAGCAGCGGTCGGCGCAACATTCGCCTTGACCACGCTGATGCTGGCGCTCTGGTTGGCGCTCGCCCCCTGATCATCGGTGACCGTTAAAGTGACGATATAAGCGCCGTTGACCACATAACTGTGGCTGCTGGTCTTGCCGGTGCCGGTCGCACCATCACCAAAGTTCCAACTGTAACTGACGATGCGACCATCGCTGTCGCTCGACGCGCTGGCGTCAAAGCTGGCAACCAATTCCTTGGCGGTGTGGCTAAAGGCAGCGGTTGGAGCCACATTGGGTGCCACCACGCTAACGCTGACGCTCTGGCTGGCGGTCGCCCCTTTGTCATCAGTCACCGTCAGAACGACGGAGTAATCGCCAGCCGCCGCATAGCTGTGGCTAGCGCTCTTGCCGGTGCCGGTTGTGCCATCGCCAAAATCCCATTGGTAGCTGGCGATATCCCCAGTGGAGCCACTGGCATCCAAGCTAACCTCCAAGCCAGAGACTTGCTGGGTGAAGCTGGCGATCAATTCAGCGGCCGGAGGAGCCGGATTATCACCACCACCGCCGCCACAGGCAGTCATGAATAGCGCCAGCAGAGCCATCAGCCCGAGGCGCCAGAAAGTTGGATATCCGTGTCGTGTCATCATCCCTGTATCCCTGCTCTATGGGTTTTGCGTTAATTCGCTACAACCGAAGCGAGGCTGGCACTAGCACCGCAACGACGTATTTCTGCTATCTTGCCACCATGCTATTTGTCACAAAAAAACCCAATTAGCAACGCATAAGAGTCATAGGCCGAGTGATCGACCAGATAAGGTGTAATGCTAAAGGGACCGACCTGAAATTTTTTTCCTGAAACATAATCCCAGCCGACCGCAGGTATCACCCGTTCACCCGGTAGAAATGGGGCCGCAGCCATCAGGATGCGCCGAGCCGCCGGGCCAAGACCAACCGGAATAGTGCTGGCGACATGGCCCAGCAATCCAAAATGATCCAGATGGGGATGGGAGATCAGAATACCCAGTAAACTCGGATCTGAGCCATCCAGTCCTTGCACATTGGGTAAATATTTTGCGTTATCCCCGTCAGCATCCAGCGGAAGACCCAAATCAAGGAGTAGACGCTGACCATCACATTTTAGCTCGACACAACTACCACCAATCTGCTTGCTGCCCCGATGAATACAAACTTGCATTCTCTCCCCCATATCCCAATTAGCGACAACTGTTTTCTTTTGTAAAACACATGGGCTCGTAGGGATCGGTGATTACCTCTCATATAACACGACATCAACGTCAGGTGTCGTCATTCAAGTCCACGATAGGGATTATGAATAGCCTGGACTTCGATCGCTATGCTGGATGCTCACATATGTCGTCTCTACTTCCACCCCTTCATCGAATAAACCTGCTCTACCGACCATTGAGCGAAGCAAGCTGCTCGATGGAGCGAATACCAGCCAGCATCTTTTCCCGAGCCGAAGAGTTGGCGGAATGCACTGTGATTTTTGGCGGATTGAATTGATGAAGAGCAACGGCTTCTTCGATCCACAGAACCACGTCATAGCCAGTACCGCGTTCATCATCACCGAGATCATGATCGAGGCTTAACTCCTCGACGGCTCCAGTTTTCAGAAGTGCAATAGCTTCTGAAGGCCAGTAGACCCGGATCCAACCCGCTGGTGTAGTTCTTTCATCATCCAGGAATACACGGCCTTGTTGATCAAATCCAAAGTCGGATACTCGCTCCCCCACCCGCCGGGCGGGCTTAGTTGACGGCCTGCCGAATGGGCATACCAAGCCCTATGAC
>NZ_CDBZ01000098.1 GCF_000819985.1 Aeromonas media
AACACCCAAGAAGTGTTCTGAGGCTTGTAGCAGATACCGAGAACGAACAACAAAATCAGCTTTCTTAGATTGAAGAATTTGCCTGGCGGCCATAGCGCCGTGGAACCACCTGATCCCATGCCGAACTCAGAAGTGAAACGCGGTAGCGCCGATGGTAGTGTGGCATTCGGCATGCGAGAGTAGGACACTGCCAGGCACCCAATACAAGAAACCCCGCTCAATGAGCGGGGTTTTTTATTGCCTGACATTCACGGCAGCCATCTATATCTGACTGATTTACAACTGCATCCTATCTTCATCGGCCCTGATCTACACAGGGCAGCACCATATTGACTATGCCGTCTTCCAGCTGGATGTCGATCTGGAAACCCAGCCGTTTGGCCAGGTTGATCATGCCGCGGTTGCTGGGCATGGTCATGCCTGAGAGCTGGCCGATGCCACGTTCCCTGGCGTAGCGCACGATTTTCTCCATCATCAACTTGCCAAGCCCCAACCCCTTTAGGTCGGATCGCACCAGGATGGCAAATTCCGCATCGGACTGGTCCGGATTGGAGATGGCGCGCACCACTCCCAGGATCTGCTGGTTGTAGGGCCCATCCTGCCCCACGGCGACGAAGGCCATCTCCCGGTCGTAATCGATCTGGGTCATGCGGGCCAGTTCTTCATGGCCCAGCTCCCCCACGTCGGCGAAGAAGCGCTTGTATCTGTCTTCATCGGAGACCTTGAGCACGAACTGCTTGTGGGCCGGTTCGTCCTCCGGTCGGATCGGGCGCAGCAGGACATGACTCTGATCCTTGAGCCAGGCCCCCTCCTCCAGTTCGGTGGGATAGGGGCGAATGGCCAGTGGCAGCATCTGGTGCCCTTCTTCCATCAGCACCAGCCTGGCATCCAGGATCACCATCTCTTCGCCACAGGCCTGCAGCGGGTGCAGATCCAGCTCCTGGATTTCGGGGAAGGCCAGCAGCAGTTCGGATAGCTGGCACAAGACCTGGCCGAGGGCATCGATATCGAGTCGTACCGGGCTGGCCTGTTCGCGGATCTTGCCATTCTTGAGGGCACCGATGATCTGGTAGCGAGCGAGCGCCTGGTTGAGCGGTGGCAGGGCCGCGACCATCTCGTGGGGTTCGGCACCTGACTCCCCGAGCAGGATGACGGGGCCGAACACAGGATCCTGCTGCAAGCGGATCCTCAGCTCCAGACCCCCGCTGCGGCGCGCCATGCGCTGCACCAGCAACCCTTCTATTCGGGCCCCAGGGTCGTGCTGACGGACCCGGTCCAGGATGGCATCCGCCGCCTGGGCCACTTCCGCCGAGGTGCGTAAGTTCAGCATGACGCCGTGTACCTCGGATTTGTGGGCTATATCCGGTGAGCGCAGCTTAACCGCCACCGGGTAGCCTATCTGTTCCGCGGTCAGCGCCGCTTCGATGGCATCGGAAACTATCCAGGTCGACAGGGTGGAAAGGCCTGCCGCCTGCATGATGGGTTGCGCCAGGTGGGTATCCAGTACCCGTTGTTTGCGATCCAGTGCCTGGTGGAGCAACTGCTGACAGCGCTCGGCATCGAGCCTGTCCCCTTGCAGGGAGGCGGGGGTCTCCATCAACTGCTTCTGGTTGCGGCGGTATTCCACCATGTGCATGAAGGCGGTGACGGCACTCTCCGGAGTACGGTAAGTCGGGATCCCGGCCTCATTGAACAGACGACGTCCTTCTTGGGCCGAGTATTCTCCCGCCCAGTTGGTCAGGATGTTGAAGCGCCTGGCTCTGGGGTGCTGCTTGAGGAAATCGATCAGACTGCTGGCCAGGGTTGCACCGCGAGCGGTGAGGGAGGGGGCATGGATCAGCAGGATGGCATCAGCTTTGTCTCCTTGCAGCAACTCGTCCAGCGCGGTTTTGTAGGCCTCCACATCGGCATCGCTGCCTATATCCAGAGGAAGCATGGCCATCTTGCCGCCGCGCGCCAGCAGCACGTCTGCAGCCATGTTGGCCAGGCCACGCCCGTTGGAGAGGATGGCGAGCCGTTCCCCCTTGAGGGTAAGAGAGTGGCTCAGGGTTTCGACGGTGGCAAACAGCTCATGGGTGTCTCGGACCCGCAGCATTCCGGCCCGGCGGATGGCGGCGTCATAGACGTTGTCGAGGCCGTTGGCCGGATCGTGGCGGCCACTCTTGAGCACCAGGATGGGCTTGTTGCGAGAGGCGGCACGGGCGGCGGAGAGAAAGTGGCGGGCATCGTGCAGTTTGTCCATGTAGATCAGAATGGCGCGGGTTGTCCCGTCGCGGGAGAGCTGATCCAGCAGCTGGCCGAAGTCGATGTCGCAGTGATCACCAAGCGAAACGAAGGCTGAGAAGCCGAGTTCACGCTGTTTGGCCCAGTCGAGGATGGTGGTACTGACTGCCGCGGATTGCGACAGGAAGGCAACCTGTCCCGGGGTGGCGGCAATGGGGGAGAAGCTTGCGTTAATACCCTGCCCAGGCAACAACATACCCATGCTGTTGGGGCCGAGCAGGCGGATGCCGTATTGCTGGCAGAGCTGTCTGAGCCGCTGGCGCTCGTCGCCAGAGAACTGAGCCGCCAGTATGATGGCCGCTCCGGTTCCTTTCTTGCCTAGCTCCTCGATGAGCGGTAGTACCCGTTCGTGCCGGGTGCAGACGATGGCAAGATCCGGGGAGAGGGGCAGGCTGGCGATATCGGGATAAGCGAGCACGCCAGCGATGGCCCGGCTGTGGGGGTTGACCGGCAGTATAGGGCCCTTGAACTGGCCAGCGAGCAGATGCCGGATGACCACATGGCCAGCTTTCTGCGGGTCACTGGAGGCACCGATGACGGCAATCGATTGGGGTTTGAAGAGCCGATCCAGGCCGCTTGGTTTCATGGGCACTCCTCGTGACGGCCCCCGGTGGTGAGGGTGACGGATGGTGCCAGTCTAATACGCTTTCGGTGTTCGTTCTGTGACCCATTGCGGATCACGATCGGGTCAGGGCATTGGCACGGAGATAAAATCTCAGCTCACCCTGGATACGCCGCACAGTGGCCAGGTGCCTGTCCTGCACATAGATCTCCTGCTCCCGATCGAGTGAGGTGCGCTGGACTCCGAGGCTCTGCAGATACTCTGCAAACAGGATGGCGCTCTGGATTTCGACAAGATGCTGGCTCACGGCATGGCCCTTTGTGGTGGATGGGTTTGCCGGCCAGTGTCCCCTCTTCTCTAGGGCTTTCATACTGACACATTTGACACTGATGTGGGGTCAGCCTCTGGGTCAGCGCAGCCCTCCCTGACCGCGTGCTGTGTCCCAGAAGGCGCGGATCAGCGGCTCTTCCAGCCGCTTCTTGAGTACGGCGATGCCGACATCGAACGGCTTGAGGGCGGGCTTGGGGTCGACGATGCGTACCTTGTCCCCCATGGGGCTGTGGTCGATCACGGCGGCAGGCACCAGACCTACACCGAAGCCGAGGGCCACCATGGCGACTATGCCCTCGTTGCCCGCCACCTCGGCATAGATGTTAGGGGCTATGCCTTTGTTGCGAAACCACTGGTCACAGCGTTTGCGAGCCAATCCCTGCTCCGAGAGGATGAGCGGCAGCCGCTCCCAGTCGGGTTCTCCCTGCGTGAACCACTGGCTCGACTGCGGAGCGGCCCGGGGAGCGATAAACACCAGCGGCACCTGCTGCAGGCTGGCAAACTCCAGCTTGGAGGAGAGGGCATCCGGGCGGGCGGCAATGGCCAGATCGGCCTCGTCGGCCAGGATCTTGTCCACTGCCAGCGCAGGGTCGCCGGTCTCCAGCTTGATCTCGAGTTGGGGATAGCGGCGGCGAAAGCGCTCCAGCACCTCGGGCAGCAGGAAGTAGCTGGCGGTGACCGAGCAGAAGACCCGCAGCCGACCCTGTAGCGGCTCGTCGCTGCGCCTGAGCTCCTGCTTGAGCCGCCGCCACTCCTGCAGCAGGCTGCCACCGAACTCCCTCAGCTTCTCTCCCGCCGGGGTGAGCCGTACGCTGCGGTTGTCCCGCTCGAACAGCACGCAGCCGGTTTCCTGTTCCAACCGCTGGATGGCGCGGCTCAGGGTGGAGGGGCTGACCGCCATGGCGTCGGCGCTCTTGCCGAAGTGGAGGGAGTCGGCGAGGTGGAGAAACAGTTCGAGATTGCGAAGGTCCATCTTTGAATTCCTGCAGCGGCGCTTGTGCCGACTATATACCTTCAGGCAGCAAGCCCCCGCGATACACCGGGTGGGAAAAACAGCCTGAGAATGCCAAGAGTCACATTTCAATTTCTGCAACGTACTGTTTCGAATATATCAGTTCAGGCAATAAGTGTCCCGCGCTATAGTGGTTTGGACAACGCCGCTACCCGGCATGGAATCAATCGAACGGAGCAATCACCATGGCTAACTATTTCAACACCTTGAACCTGCGTCAGCAGTTGGCCCAGCTGGGCAAGTGTCGCTTCATGCAGCGCGAGGAGTTCGCTGACGGTTGTACGGCGCTCAAGGGCAAGAAGGTGGTGATTGTGGGCTGTGGCGCCCAGGGTCTGAACCAGGGCCTGAACATGCGCGACTCCGGGCTGGACATCTCCTATGCCCTGCGCAAGGCCGCCATCACCGAGAAGCGCGCCTCCTGGCAGAAGGCCACCGACAACGGCTTCGTGGTTGGTACCTATGAAGATCTGATCCCGACCGCTGATCTGGTACTGAACCTGACCCCGGACAAGCAGCACTCCGACGTGGTGAAGACAGTCATGCCGCTGATGAAGCAGGGTGCCGCCCTGGGTTATTCCCACGGTTTCAACGTGGTGGAAGAGGGTCAGCAGATCCGTGCCGACATCACCGTCGTCATGGTGGCGCCTAAGTGCCCGGGTACCGAGGTACGTGAAGAGTACAAGCGCGGCTTCGGCGTGCCGACCCTGATCGCCGTTCACCCGGAGAACGATCCCCAGGGTGAAGGCATGGCCATCGCCAAGGCCTGGGCCTCCGCCACCGGCGGCGACCGTGCGGGCGTGCTGGAATCCTCCTTCGTGGCGGAAGTGAAATCCGACCTGATGGGCGAGCAGACCATCCTCTGCGGCATGCTGCAGGCCGGTTCTCTGCTCTGCTACGACAAGCTGGTCGCCGAAGGTACCGACCCGGCCTACGCCGGCAAGCTGATCCAGTTCGGCTGGGAAACCATCACCGAGGCCCTGAAGCAGGGCGGCATCAGCCTGATGATGGACCGGCTGTCCAACCCGGCCAAGCTGCGCGCCTTCGAGCTCTCCGAGCAGCTGCGCACCCTGATGCGTCCGCTGTTCGAGAAGCACATGGATGACATCATCGCCGGCGAGTTCTCCCGCGGCATGATGGCCGACTGGGCCGAAGACGACGCCAAGCTGTTCGGCTGGCGCGAAGAGACCGGCAAGTCTGCCTTCGAAAATGCTCCGGCCTATGCAGGCAAGATCGCCGAGCAGGAGTACTTCGACAATGGCGTGGTCATGGTGGCCATGGTCAAAGCCGGGGTCGAGCTGGCGTTCGAAACCATGGTGGCCTCCGGCATCTATGAAGAGTCCGCCTACTACGAATCCCTGCACGAGCTGCCGCTGATCGCCAACACAGTTGCTCGCAAGCGTCTGTACGAGATGAACGTGGTCATCTCAGATACCGCAGAGTACGGTAACTACCTGTTCGCCAATGCCGCCGTGCCCTTGCTGCGCGAGCACTTCATGCCGACCCTGCAGGCCGGTGATCTGGGCAGCGCCCGTGCCGAGAGCAAGGCCGTGGACAACCAGGCGCTGCTGGCCGCGAACGAAGCGACCCGCAATCACCCCATCGAGCAGATCGGCCAGACCCTGCGTGGCTATATGAAAGACATGAAGCGCATCGCCGTCGGTGGTTAATGCCGGCGATGGAAGGGCGGGGGTGACGATCCCCGTCTTCTGGCTGGCTTAGACACCTGGCCAGATCTCCACAGGATGGCAACGCCGGCTCCCGGCAACAAAAAGCCCCGCTCTATGAGCGGGGCTTTTGCATTCAGAAAGGCCAGATAAATCAGGCTTTCCAGGATTTCCAGGTGTTGATCAGACCGTTGGTGGAGCTGTCGTGGCTGGTGACGGCGTCATTGCTGCCCAGCTCCGGCAGTATCTTGTTGGCCAGCTGCTTGCCCAGCTCCACGCCCCACTGGTCGAAGGAGAAAATGTTCCAGATTGCGCCCTGTACGAAGATCTTGTGCTCGTACATGGCGATCAGGGCACCCAGGGTTTTCGGGGTCAGGCTCTTGAACAGTATGCTGTTGGTCGGGCGGTTGCCTTCGAACACCTTGAACGGCACCAGATCCTTGACCTGCTCCAGGCTCTTGCCGGCAGCCAGGAACTCGGCTTCGACCTGTTCCTTGCTCTTGCCGAAGGCCAGGGCCTCGGTCTGGGCGAAGAAGTTGGCCAGCAGTTTCGGATGGTGGTCACCGATCGGGTTGTGGCTGATGGCCGGTGCCAGGAAGTCACAGGGGATCAGCTTGGTGCCCTGGTGGATCAGCTGGTAGAAGGCGTGCTGGCCGTTGGTGCCCGGCTCACCCCAGATGATGGGGCCGGTCTGGTAGTCAACCGGCTTGCCGTTGCGATCCACGTACTTGCCGTTGGATTCCATGTTGCCTTGCTGGAAGTAGGCAGGGAAGCGGTGCATGTACTGATCGTAGGGCAGGATGGCTTCGGACTCGGCACCGTAGAAGTTGTTGTACCACAGGCCAATCAGCGCCAGCAGCACCGGCACGTTCTGCTCATAGGAGGCAGTAGCGAAGTGCATGTCCATCTCGAAGGCGCCTTGCAGCAGGGCTTCGAAGTTTTCGAAACCGACGGACAGGGCGATGGGCATGCCGATGGCAGACCAGGAGGAGTAGCGGCCGCCAACCCAGTCCCAGAACTCGAACATGTTGTTGGTGTCGATACCGAACTCGGCCACGGCCTTGCCGTTGGTGGAGAGCGCAGCGAAGTGCTTGGCGACGTGGGCCTTGTCACCGGCGATGTTGATGAACCAGTCGCGGGCGGTCAGGGCGTTGGTCATGGTCTCCTGAGTGGTGAAGGTCTTGGAGGCCACCAGGAACAGGGTGGTTTCCGGATCGATCTTCTTGAGAGTCTCGGCGATGTGGGTGCCATCGACGTTGGAGACGAAGTGCATCTGCAGGTGATTTTTGTAGGGGCGCAGCGCCTCGGTGATCATCACAGGGCCGAGATCGGAGCCACCGATACCGATGTTGACCACGTGCTGGATCGCCTTGCCGGTGTAGCCTTTCCACTCGCCTGAGATGATCTTCTCGCAGAAGCCTTTCATCTTGGCCAGTACGGCCTTCACTTCCGGCATCACATCCTTGCCATCGCTTTCGATGGGGCGGTCGGAGCGGTTGCGCAGGGCCACATGCAGTACGGAGCGCCCTTCAGTCATGTTGATCTTCTCGCCATTGAACATGGCATCGATCGCGCTGCGAAGATCGGTCTCTTTGGCCAGATCAACCAGCAACTTGAGGGTCTCCTCGGTGATCAGGTTCTTGGAGTAGTCGACCAGGATGTCGCCTTGATAGGTGAGGGAGAACTTGTCGAAACGCTGGGGATCCTGGGCGAACAGATCTTTCAGCCGGGTCTCTTTGTTCGCTGCAAAGTGGGCTTCCAGCGCCTGCCAGGCCTGGGTCTGGGTTGGATTGATGTTTTTCATAGGATTATCAGTCTTCCAAGTTGTGTATGAACCTTGCAGGCAAGGCTCCCGCCAAACCTTATTATTCGAGCATTATACCGGGCCCATTGCGCGGCCCATGTAACAGAGCTTTACCAATTGTCTGCCATCGAAGGAGTTTACAACCAAAACGCTGCGATTATGAGTCACTCATGGCCAGGGGATCTTGAGTTTGCTCATACTTCACCCGGCTTGCACGGGTTGAAAGGGCTTTCATATATGGCTGGTCGCGACTTGTTGCCTGGCAAGTTCGTGTTACAGCTAAAGGGGTATCTGACAGCCGCTTTTTGGCTCGTTTTATGAGCAGGCGCAAATTGTCAGGGTTGGGTCTTGGCTAGCATATGAGCCGAATGGACGAGATCTCCCAGGGATGGCCACTGTCTGGAATGAGGAGATCGCAATGAAAGCTGTGTTGTCCCTGTTTGCCCTGAGCCTGATCGCCACCGGCCTCATCGGTCTGCTGACCATGGTACTGACCAGTGCGGCGCCTACCTTGCCGTTACGGGTGCTGGCGGTGATCGGTGCGGTGCTGGGGGGTTATGTGTTGGTGCAACCGCTGCTCAACCGGGTCGCACGCCGACTGGTGTAGTGGCGCCGATCCCTGTTTGCTGAGAACAAAGTCCGGCCCACATGGCCGGATTTTTTATGTCCGTCAGCGGGGGCCGGAAATGATAATGCCAGCCCGGAGGCTGGCATTATGCGTTGCAGCGGAACCGTGATCACGCCTGCGGTTTTTGCATGTGCATCACCATCTGGGGGAAGGGGATCTCGACGCCTTCGGCATCGAAGGTCAGTTTCACCTTCTCGTGGAAGTCGAACCAGACACCCCAGTAATCGCCCGTCTTGACCCAGGGACGCACCACGATATTGACCGAGGAGTCGGCCAGTGCAGCGACGGCGATGACGGCTTCCGGGTCTTTCAGGATGCGCGAGTCCTCGTTCACCAGTCGCTCCAGGATCTGCTTGGCCTTGCGCAGGTCGGAGCCGTAGCCGATGCCGAAGGTCATGTCGACCCGGCGGGTATCCATGCGCGAGTAGTTGACGATGGTGCCGTTGAGGATGGCGGAGTTCGGCACCACCACCATCTTGTTGTCACCGGAAGTGAGGGTGGTGGTGAACAGCTGGACGGATTGCACCACGCCATTGGTGCCGGCCACCTCGATGAATTCACCGGCCTTGATGGGGCGGAAGATGATCAGCAGGAAACCGGCGGCGAAGTTGGAGAGCGAACCCTGCAGCGCCAGACCGATGGCCAGACCGGCAGCACCGATAATGGCGACGAAGGAGGCGGTCTGCACTCCGACCCGGCCCAGGGCGGCGATCACTACGAACACCAGGATGGTGTACTTGAGGATGCTGCCGACGAAGTGGGTGACTGTGGTATCCAGCTTGCGGGTCTGCATCACCTTGACCACGGCGCTGCTGATGAGGTTGGCGGCGATGTAACCGATCAGCAGGGTGAGCAGGGCGGCGGCGATGTTGACCGCGTACTCGATGATCAGCCCCTGGTTGTTGACCAGCCAGGTCTGCGCTTCGGTAATGATCTCGGGTTCCATAGGATGTCCTGTTGATATGAAGGTTTATGGCGCATGAATCTAACACCGGAACGCGACAGCCTGGGTCGCATCTGATACTCGTCTCTCTTTTGTGCCACAAAAATCAAGGGAGGCCAAGGCCTCCCTCTTAGTCGCAACCCCTATGGTGTATGAGGCGCACGTGATGTACGAACTCAGCTCTGTAGAAGTTGGCTACGCATAAACTGCCACTGATCCTCGAACCCGGCGGTGGGCTTGAGCTTGAACTCGGAGCGGACGAACTGGCTGATGCGGCCCTCGGCATAGGCCAGCAGCAGGTTGGCCAGCATGGTCTCATCGAGCTGGAAGCCTTGGCCTTCCCGCAGACGCTTCTCTCTCAGTGCCTGCTTGAGCTGGGTCTCCAGCTTGTCAAACAGGGCGCTGATGCGATCCCGCAGCCGATCGTGCTCGCCAAGCAGGGCATCGCCGTTGAGGATGCGGGTGATGCCGGGATTGCGTTCGGCGAACACCAGCAGCAGCTGCAGTATATGGTGGCAGCGGGCCATGGTGTCCTTCTCTTCGGCCATGATCAGGTTGACCCGTGACAGCAGGGAATCCTCGATAAAGTCGATCAGCCCCTCGAACATCCGCGCCTTGCTGGGAAAGTGTCGATAGAGGGCCGCCTCGGACACACCTACCTCGGCCGCGAGGCGCGCCGTGGTGATGCGCTGGCCCGGACTGGTTTCCAGCATGTGGGCGAGTGCCTGCAGGATCTGATCGCGCCGACTCTGTTTCTGGTTACTGCTTGCCATGGATTCCCCTAAAAAAACAATGGCTTGATTCTGTTATTAGACACAAACCCCAAGGGGCTGAGTGGTCTTGTTATTGGCGACCAGAAGAACCAAACCCGCCTTCACCCCGTTCACTCTGATTGAATTCGTCGACCAGCTGGAAGCTGGCCTGCACCACGGGCAGGATCACCAGCTGGGCGATGCGTTCGCCGGGCTGCATGGTGAAGCTGTCGTTGCCGCGATTCCAGACTGAGACCATCAACTGGCCCTGGTAGTCGGAGTCGATGAGGCCGACCACTATACGATAAAAAACTGTCTCAATTTCTTAAATGTATGAAATTAAAGTGTTTTTATCTTGGTGCCGGAAAAAGTGTCTCAGGCCACAGGTTTTGGTATGTCGGCGGTCTATGCTTTACCGGTACTACCGAAACCACCACTACCACGCTCTGTTTCGGTGGAGAATTCCTCAACAACACTCAACGATACCTGTACAACCGGTTGGAACATCAACTGTGCGATCCGGTCACCAGGCTGTACGGTGTAAGGGTCTTCGCCATCGTTTGCCAAGATGACGCCTATTTCGCCATGGTAGTCCGCATCAATGACACCAATACCTTGAGCTACGCGAATACCATGTTTCAATGAGAGCCCAGAACGGGAAGCTACTATGGCTACTAAGCTCGGGTCCATCATGTTGATAGCGAGTCCAGTTTTCAGAAGATGGCGAGCGCCTGGCGCAATCGTCACGGGTTCAGCGATGCATGCGCGTAGGTCCATGGCTGCGGAGCCATCGGTCGCGTAGGTCGGCATTGGGAGCTGTTCTGTGCCCAGAAGGTTATTGACCATGCGTGCTTCTATGCGTCGATACATCTTGTGTTCCTCGATAAACTTGAACTAGCAAATTCAAAAATGGGTACAGCGTTACAGGCGCGAAGAGATGGGCTTGGCTTTTGTCAGCAAAGCAAAACAAAAAGCCATGAGATCTCAGCCGCTGACCGGGGGCTAAGATACCAGATTGCCTCCCTGCATGGCGAGGGTGGGGTTTACCAAAACCCTCGTGGTCAGCATCATCAGAGAGACAGGAGCAAACAGAGAGGGATTCATTTTGGTCATTTATCTGTTGGCTGGTAGTGAGCCGCTATAGGTATTTCATTTTCGCTAATTTGTTCGATAGTTAAGCGCGAATTCAACTTCGAA
>NZ_CDBZ01000099.1:0-1149 GCF_000819985.1 Aeromonas media
TGGGTAATCAGGTACCAGAATGGAAAATAACGACCTGTCCATCGTCGAAAAAAGATTGGTTGCCAGATTCCTGGATATGTTCATCAAGTTTGGCCTTATCCTGGCACTGGGTTCTTTCTGCTTTACCGTGTTCTCTCCCTTCATGAACATGATGCTGTGGGCCCTGATCCTGGCCGTGACCCTCTATCCCCTCCACCAGCGCTTCGCCGCACGCCTGGGCGGTAAACAGGGCCGGGCCTCCACCCTGCTGGTATTGTTGGGGGTGCTGCTCATCGTGGCGCCCACCGTCGTCATGGTCAGCTCCCTGGGGGACAGCGTCAGCGCCCTGGTTGACAAGGTGGAAAACAACACCCTGGTCATCCCGGCCCCCTCCCCTGACACAGCCAACATCCCGTTGGTGGGCGCCAAGCTCCATGCCGTCTGGCTGAAAGCCTCGGTGGACTTGCCCAGCCTCATCATCAGCTACAAGCCACAGCTTGGGGATCTGGCCAAGAAGGTTGTCGGCATCCTCGCCAGCATGGGGGGAGGCTTGCTCGGCTTTGTCGCCTCCTTCATCGTGGCCGGCATCATGATGGCCTGGGGGGCTCCGGGCGCCTTGAGCGCCGATCGCATCGCCATGCGCATCACGGATGAACGCAAGGGGCTGGCGCTGACCAAGCTGTGCACCAGCACCATTCGAGCCGTGGCCCAGGGAGTTATCGGGGTCGCCTTCATCCAGGCGCTGCTGGCGGGGATCGTCATGATGCTGGCGGGGATCCCGGCGGTCGGCATCTTCTTCGTCCTGGCGCTGATCCTCGGCATCGCCCAGGTGCCCGTCATTCTGGTGACCGGCCCGGCCATCGCCTACATGTGGAGCGCTGGCGATCACGGCACCCTGGTGAACATCATCTACAGCGTCCTGCTGATCGTCGCAGGCATGGCCGACAACGTCCTCAAGCCGCTGCTGCTGGGGCGCGGGGTCGATGCCCCCATGCCGGTGGTGCTGCTGGGCGCCCTCGGCGGCATGGCAACCAATGGCATCCTCGGCATGTTCATCGGTGCCACCCTGCTCTCCATCGGCTATCGCATCTTCATGGCCTGGGTCAACGAAGGGCTGGCTGCTGCGGAAAAATAGTCCCATGACCGTCCAACGCCACGCCATGCGCCCCC
>NZ_CDBZ01000099.1:1310-6337 GCF_000819985.1 Aeromonas media
CTGATCACGGGGGGCGCATGCCTGTTGCTGAGTGCCTGCACCATGCTCGGCCCAGACTATCAGTCCCCCAGAGTCGACGAAATGGCAGGCTGGCACAGCGCCAGCGAGGGCCAAGCTGCGCTCTCGGCCGCCGACTATCGCCAATGGTGGGACAATTTGCACGATCCCGTGCTCAGTGCCTTGGTGCTGGAGGCGCTGCGAAAGAATCCGGATGTCAGGATCGCCGGATTGCGGATCCTCGAGGCCCAGGCTCAGCTCGGCATCGCCGAAAGCCTGCTCGGCCCTCAGGCCACCGTGGGCACAGGCGAGCTGCTGCAAGCCGGGCAGACCCGCAATGGTCACAGCAGTGCCGGCAGCAGCTATGGTGCCGGGTTCAATCTCGGCTGGGAACTCGACTTCTGGGGCAAGTTCGAACGCGGCATCGAGGCGGCGGATGCCAACTACTTCGCCACCCTGGCCCAGTATGATGACATCCAGGTGCTGATGGCCGCCCAGGTGGCCCAGCTCTATGTGAGCATCCGCACCCTGGAAGCCAGACTCCACATCGCACGGGAGAATGCCCGCATCCAGCGGCGCAGCCTGGAGATCACCGAACGGCTGTTCAAGAGCGGCAACAGCGCCGAGCTGGACGTGCAGCAGGCCAAGACCCAGTACCTCGGCACCCTGTCCGGCATTCCGCAACTCGAAACCAACCTGCGTCAGAGTCAGAATGCCCTCTCGACCCTGCTCGCCAGACCTCCGGGCCCCCTGCCCGAGATGGGCTCAGACACAGGCAAGATCCCCCAGGGTGAGCTGGCCCTGGTCACCGAGATGCCGGCAGATCTGCTGCGTCGTCGTCCCGACGTGCGGATCGCGGAGCGGCAACTGGCCGCCCAGTCGGCCCTGATCGGGGTGGCCGAGAGCGAGCTCTACCCGTCCATCACCCTGCTAGGCACCCTGGGCGTCAACGCCACCAATGGGGAAAGCGGCACCTTCTCCTGGGCCGTCGGCCCCTCGCTCAGCTGGAACCTGCTTGATCAGGGACGGCTCGGCAACCAGATCCTGGTGCAGGACGCCCGCTTCCAGCAGCTGCACGAACGCTATCGCGACAGCGTGTTCAAGGCGGCCCGCGAGGTGGATGATGCGGCCGTGGCCTACGCCAACGGCCAGGACGAGATAGCCCTGCTGACCCAGACCGGCGAGGCCGCCCGTCGTTCCCTCGAGATCGCCAACACCCAGTATCGCGAGGGGATGGCGGACTTCCAGCGGGTGCTCGACTCCCAGCGCGCCCTGTTCAACCAGCAGGAGCGCCTGGTCAACAGCCGTGGCGCCCGGATGCGCGACCTCATCACGCTCTACAAGGCACTGGGTGGCGGTTGGGAACAGGGGCGAGAGCGTCCCCTGGTAACCCCCGAGGTGGAGGCCCAGCTGCGCACACGCGCCGACTGGGCTCCCCTGCTCGACGCAACCCACTCCCCCATGACACAGAAGGCAAGCTCCCATGACTGACACAGCGTCTCCCGGCCAGGCCAGCCGCCGCGCCACCCTCGGGCTGCTGGTTGCAATCCTCCTCCTGCTCACCTGGTATCTGCTGGCCGATCGGTTGACCCCCTACAGCTCCCAGGCCAGGGTGCAGGCCTTCGTGGTCCCCGTTGCCGCCCAAGTGTCCGGCCAGATCCAGAAGGTCCATGTGCGCGACAATCAGGACGTGGAAGCAGGATCCCCCCTGTTCGACATCGACCCCGAACCCTATGACATCGCCCTGGCCAAGGCCAGATCCGATTACCAGACGGTCCTGAGCGGCGTCAAGGCGAACACCGAAGGGGTCAAGGCGGCCGAGGCCTCCCTGATGGCCATGCGCGCCGCCTATGACAACGCGGCCAAGGATGCGGAGCGCCAGGAGCGGCTCTATCGCGAGGATCCGGGCGCCATCTCGGTGCGTCGCCTCGAGGTGGCCCAGGCCAGCCGCGAGACAGCCAAAAGCCAGGTGGCGGCAGCAGAAGCCGACGTGCGCCGCGCCATCGAGGCCGCCGGAGTGAGCGGCGATGACAACTCCCAGCTGCTCAGCGCCCGCTCGGCGGTCCACAAGGCCGAGCTGGATCGCCAGAACACCCGCGTGGTGGCGCCGGGTCGGGGGCTCATCACCGACTTGAGCACAGATGCAGGCCAGTTCATCGGGGCAGGCGCACCGGCCATGACCCTGATCGCCATCCACGACGTCTGGGTATCGGCCGATCTGACGGAGAACAACCTCGGCAACATTCGGCCAGGGGACAAGGTCGCCATCCTGCTCGACAGCCTGCCCGGACGCCTGTTCAAGGGCGAAGTTCGCAGCGTCGGCTACGGGGTGGGCGACGGCAAGAGCCAGCCAGCCGGAGCCCTGCCCACGGTCGACAACAACCGGGACTGGCTACGCCAGGCCCAGCGTTTCCCGGTCAAGATTGCCTTCCAGGGCGACGACTTTCCGCCGGTCGAGGCGCTGCGGGTCGGCGGCCAGGTTGATGTGCTGGTCTACACCGGCGAGAGCGGGGTGATGCACCTCCTGGGGGCACTCTATATCCGGCTGATGAGCCTCTTCTCCTTCCCCTATTGAGGCGCCACATGCATAACGCCGACAGGGCTGTACTGCGCATTGGCACGGGCATCGGACTCGCAACGGGGCTCTGTTACGGATTGGCCCTGCCGATGCCCCACCTCGGCGTCATCATGGCCTGGGTGGTGCTGTGCCGACCCGGGGAGCCGCTCGGCCTGAAGAAGGGGCTAGCGGGGGGGATCCTGCTGCTGGGGATCATGGCCTCCGGGGTGCTGCTGGTTCCGCTGCTGACCCACTATGCTCTGGCGGCCGTGCTGCTTGTCGGCTTGTTGCTCTACCTGCTGATGCAGCAGGCGATGGCTGGCAAGGGGGCCGCCGCCATGTTGCTCATCATGGCCATCACGGTGATCCCGGTGGCCGGTCTCATCGAGCAGTCCCTTGCCATTGCCATCGCCCAGATGATGGGGCTTGGGATCCTGATAGGCACCCTGGTCAACCGCATGGCGCATGCACTCTTCCCCCCTCAGCCGGTGATCGGCGCGGCCGCCAGAGCGACACCGCCCCTCCCCGAACACCCCGAGCGGCTGGCGCTGCGCGCCGTCGCCATCGTGATGCCGGTGTGGCTGCTGGCGCTTGGCAATCCGGCGTTCTACATTCCGGCGGTAATGAAGACGGTGACGCTGGCCCAGCAGAGCACCTCCCTCAACGCCAAACAGGCGGGCCAGGAGCTGGTGCTCTCGACCCTGGCGGGCGCCCTGCTGGCGTTCGCACTCTGGATGGGACTCAGCCTCTGGCCCTCGCTGCTGATGCTGGTGCTGATGCTGACCCTGATGACTCTCTGGCTGGCACGGCGTCTGGTGCGACTGGTGGCGGGGCGCTTCCCGCCGTCATTCTGGAGCAACGCCTGGATCACGGCGCTTATCCTGTTTGGCCCGGCCATCGAGGACAGCGCCACCGGCAAGGATGTGTGGCTGGCGGCCGCCATGCGTTGCGGCCTCTATCTGGTGGTAGCCGGCTATGGCTGGCTGTGTATCTTGCTGCTCGAGCAGTGGCGGCCGGTCGGCCGACCACTGGCAGAAGCGAAGTTAGGAGACTGACATGTTTCTCATTTTGATGGTCGGCATCCCGGTGATCCTGGTCAACATGCTGTTGCAATCCCTGGTTGCCGTCTGGTGCATCCGCTTCTACATCAAGCGGTTCAATCAACGCGAGGGTGCCCTGGCTGGCATGCTGGCCCTTTTTGGCACCATCACTCTGGTGATGCTGGGCAACCTGGCCCAGATCGGCGTCTGGGGAGGGCTCTTCCTGTGGCTCGGCGAGTTCGACACCTTGCAGGAGGCCATCTATCACTCCGGGGTCAACTTCGCCACCCTGGGCTATGGCGACATCGTCATGAGCCCGCAGTGGAAGATGCTCGGGCCGCTGGAAGCGGTCAACGGCGCCCTGATGATAGGCCTCTCCGGCGCCTCCATGCTGGCGGTCTTGCAACACCATATTCGCAAGCAGCTGGGACAAGCCAGCGAATAGCACCTCTCACCAGCGAGAACGGATGCCCAAAAAGAGGGGAGCCACTGGCTCCCCTCTCCCATGGCACTAGGTCGGTCGATCGCCCTAGTCCAGCCTTAGCTCGCGACGATCTGTTCGGTCGCGACGGCAGCGTCCTTTCGCTTGATCTCCCGCACCAGCAGAGTGGAGATGACGGTTCCTGCGAAGGCAAAACACGCCATGATGCCAAACACTATCTGGTACCCTAACAAGCCGCTGTACTGATCCAGCAAATGGCCGTAGAGGCTGAAGCAGAACATAGCCGGGGCATAGCCGATGAAACTACCCATCGCCATGGCGGAGCCAATATGGTCCTCCTTGATCTTGGCCTCACCGATGGGGGCGAAGAAAACGGCTCGCTGGGTGAAGACAACGGTACCAAAGCCCAGGGTGCAGGCCATGCCGAGGTAGACGGACATCTGCTCATGGGGCAAGACGATCAGTAGGCCAAGCATGGCGGTGCTGACCATGAAGCTATAGCAGAGATAACGGCTGGGGGACTTCAGCACCTTGTCCGCTATGATGCCACCGATGGGGCCTCCGACCATCTTCAGGCAGTACTGGTTGATGATGCCATAGGCACCAACCAGTGCCACCGGCAGGGCGTAGATCTTGCTCAGGAAGGGGATGAAAAAAGTCAGGCCACAATAGACGGAGTAGACACAGAAGATGTTGAGGGCTATGAGCCACACCAGCTTGTCTCTGAGCACAGACGAGAGTTCGCCGGTACGCGTCGCCTTCTGCTCGGCCCCGGTCTTCTCCTCGTCGTTCATCAGGAACAGGATGCCGACCCCCACCACGATGACAATACAGGAGTAGAACAGGATGCCGGCCCTAAAACCGCTCAGGTCGCTGCCGAAATAGGCGAAGACCCCCAGCGCACAGAAGGCGACCACTGTATCCACCACCCCACGCCCGGTCTCAAAGAAACCAAACAACAGCCCCTGCTGGGGAAGGTGCGAATAAGCGG
>NZ_CDBZ01000100.1 GCF_000819985.1 Aeromonas media
GAGGTTATCGACGAGGTTGTCTGCGTTGCCGCTTGCCCTGTCGATGGAGGCGCATTATAGGGAGCTGAAACTTTCTGGCAAGCCCCTCAAAGCAATAAAATTGCAAAAAATGGCAGTTTTTTAGTTATTCATAACAAAGCACAGCTTTTGTACAAACTTATCCACAGAAGCAGGCCCGGGATTGCTAGAATGGCCAGAAAATTGAGGAGGCCGAGATGGACTTGCGACTGAGATCCTATAAAGGAAAACGCCCACAACTGGGCAAACGGGTATATGTGGACCCCTGCGCCACCCTGGTGGGAGACATAGTGCTCGGCGATGATGCCAGCATCTGGCCCCTGGTAGCGGCACGGGGGGATGTGAACCATATCCGTATCGGCGCCCGCAGCAATGTGCAGGACGGCACCGTTCTGCACCTTAGCCGCAGGAGCGCCGCGAATCCCGATGGTTACCCCCTTCTGATCGGGGAAGACGTCACCGTGGGCCACAAGGCCATGCTGCACGGTTGCACCATAGGCAACCGGGTACTGGTCGGCATGGGGGCCATACTGCTGGATGGGGTGGTCGTCGAGGATGATGTGATGATAGGTGCCGGCTCTCTGGTGCCACCGGGCAAGCGGCTCGCATCCGGCTTCCTCTATATGGGAAACCCGGCCAAGCAGGCGCGGCCGCTCAAGCCGGCAGAGATTGCCTTTCTAAAGACCTCGGCCGACAACTATGTCCTGCTCAAGGATGAGTATCTGCAAGAGGCTTGAGGCAGACAGAGAACGAAAACAAGAAGCCCGGCATGCGCCGGGCTTCTCTGCTTATATAGCTAGCCAATCGCTGTGGTCAGGATCAGTGGGCCTGATCCCAGTTGTCGCCAGTCCCGGCTTCCACCACCAGCGGCACGTGCAGCTCGGCCGCCGCCGACATCTTCTCCTTGATGAGCGCTATGTACTCCTCCAGCTTCTCCTCGCGGATCTCGAACACCAGTTCATCGTGAACCTGCATCAACATGTGGATGGAGCCATCGGTAATGCCCCGGATCCAGCCATCGACGGCGATCATGGCGCGCTTGATGATGTCGGCGGCCGTGCCCTGCATAGGGGCGTTGATCGCCGCCCGCTCCGCCGCCTTGCGCAGACCGGCATTGCGGGACTTGATGTCCGGCAGATAGAGGCGACGACCGAACAGGGTCTCGACATAGCCCTGGGCTTCCGCCTGCTGGCGGGTGCGCTCCATGTACTCCAGCACGCCTGGGTAGCGTTCGAAGTAGAGATCCATGTACTTCTGCGCCTCGGCACGGCCGATCCCCAGCTGCTTGGCCAGACCGAAGGCACTCATGCCATAGATGAGGCCGAAGTTGATCGCCTTGGCGCTACGGCGCATGTCGGTGGTCACCGCCTCGAGCGCCACACCGAACACCTCGGCGGCAGTCGCCTTGTGGATGTCCTTGCCCTCGGCAAAGGCGGTCAGCAAGCCTTGGTCACCGGAGAGGTGCGCCATGATGCGCAGCTCGATCTGGGAGTAATCCGCCGCCACCAGCTTGTAGCCGGCGCTCGGGATGAAGGCCTGCCGGATCCTGCGCCCCTGCTCGTTGCGCACTGGAATGTTCTGCAGGTTGGGATCGGTCGAGGAGAGCCGGCCGGTCGCTGCCACTGCCTGATGGTAGGAGGTATGTACCCGTCCGGTCTGGGGCTTGATCATCAGCGGCAGCTTGTCGGTATAGGTGGACTTGAGCTTGGCCAGGCCACGGTGCTCCATCAGGAGGCGCGGCAGATCGTAGGTCTCCGCCAATTCCGCCAGCACCTCTTCGGCGGTGGACGGGGCGCCCTTGGGGGTCTTCTTGAGGATCGGCAGCCCCAGCTTGACGAACAGGATCTCGCCGAGCTGCTTGGGTGAGGAGAGGTTGAACTCCTGCCCGGCCAATTCGTGGGCCTGCCGCTCCAGCTCCGCCAGACGTACTTCGATCTCCTGGCTCTGCTGGTGCAGCAACTTGGGATCTATAGTGGTGCCGAGCAGTTCCATCCGTGCCAGCACCGGCAGCAGGGGCAGTTCGATCTCTGTGAATACCTTGGCAAGCTCAGGCAGTTTGCTCAACTCGCCCCACAGAGTCTGGTGCAAACGCAGGGTGATGTCGGCATCTTCCGCCGCATAGGGCGCGGCCTGCTCCAGTTCGATCTGGTTGAAGGTGAGCTGCTTGGCCCCCTTGCCGGCGATATCCTCGAAGGAGATGGTCTCGACCCCGAGGTACTTGCTGGCCAGGGAGTCCATGTCGTGGCGGCTGGCGGTGGAGTTGAGTACATAGGATTCGAGCATGGTGTCGAAGGCGATGCCCTGCAGATCAATGCCGTGGTTCTGCAGCACGTTGCGATCGTACTTGAGGTTCTGCCCCACCTTGAGGCGGGCCGGATCTTCCAGCAGCGGCTTGAGCTTGCCCAGCACCTGCTGTTCGGTCAGCTGGGTTGGCGCCCCCAGATAGTCGTGGCCGAAGGGAACATAGGCCGCCTTGCCCGGTTCGATGGCGAACGACACGCCGACCACTCGCGCCTCCATGTAGTCGAGACTGGTAGTTTCGGTGTCGAAGGCAAACAGTGGTGCCGCCTGCAACTGTGCCAGCCAGCCGTCGAACTCGGCCTCCTCCAGAATGCAGCTGTAGTCGGTCTCGATGGCGGCAGCGGGGGCAGCAGCGTCATCAGCTGCTCCTTCCTGCCCGGCGCTCTCTTCGCCACCGGACTCCAGCTCCTTGATCAGGTTGCGCAGCTCGTACTCCCGGTAGACCGCCAGCAGGGACTCCTTGTCGATCGGGCCCAGCAACAGCTCTTCGAGGCTCTGCTCCAGCTCGACATCGGTCTTGATGGTCGCCAGCTGGTAGGAGAGGCGAACCTGATCCTCCTGCTCGCGGAATTTGTCGGCAAACGTCTTGGAGCCACGGAAGCCGAGGGCGGCGACCTTGTCGAGGTTGGCGGCGATCTGATCGATGCTGCCTATCCCCTGCAACAGCGCCTGGGCCGTCTTCTCACCCACCCCTGCCATGCCGGGAATGTTGTCCACCTTGTCCCCCATCAGGGCCAGGTAGTCGATGATGAGCTCGGGGGGCACGCCGAACTTCTCGATCACCCCTTCCCGATCGGTCTTCACATCTTTCATGGTGTCGATCAGGGTGACATGGTCGGAGACCAGCTGCGCCATGTCCTTGTCGCCTGTGCTGATGAGCACGGGCAGTTGCTTCTCGGTCGCCTGGCGGGCGAGCGTGCCGATCACGTCGTCGGCCTCGACTCCTTCGACCATCAGGAAGGGGAAGCCCATCGCCTTGATCATCTGGTGAATGGGGGCAACCTGGCTACGCAGATCGTCCGGCATGCTGGCGCGGGTCGCCTTGTACTCGGGGTAGATGTCGTCACGGAAGGTCTTGCCCTTGGCGTCGAACACCACGGCCACATGACAGTCAGGGTATTGCTTGCGCAGGCTGCGCATCATGTTGGCCATCACCCGGACGGCGCCGCTTGGCAAACCGGTCGATGTGCGCAGATCGGCCTGCTGGGAGGCGAAGAAGGCGCGGTAAAGATATGAAGAGCCGTCGACCAAGATAAGGGGATTGCTAGGGGCCATGAAATCGTCCTGCCAGGAATAAACAGTCGCTAGGATGCCACAGGGCCCGCAGCACACCAAGGGGCTGACCCCCTCTCATACGTGCCACGAACGGCCCCACTGCCTGTGGATAACTCTGTGCTCAAAAATGGGCTCATGGCTGCGCCAGGGTGACAAAGCTGTGAATTAAAAACAAAAACAGCATATAAAACAGCATGTTGAGATCGTAAAAACAAACCATGATGCCTTCATCATGATCTCGATCAATGTGGAAAAAAATTCAAGGGGGTCAACGAGGCAGGATCCAAAACGAAACAATCCTAGCACAGCAAGATGACTTGACCAGTGGAGGCCGAACGATAACCATACAAAAGTACAACAATCTACCTTGGCTCACATTTTCAACAACGAGGAGTCTGCCATGAAAAAAGTGGCCGTGATCTTGAGTGGCTGTGGCGTGTTTGATGGCGCCGAGATCCATGAAGCCGTCATCAGCCTGCTGGCACTGGCCCGTCAGGGCGCCACCGTCCAGTGCTTCGCGCCCGACGTGCCTCAACTGCACGTCATCAACCACCTGACCGGCGAGGTGAGCGAGGGGGAGAGCCGCAACGTCCTGGTCGAGGCTGCCCGCATCTGCCGCGGCCAGATCAGGAATGTGGCCGAGCTGGACGCGGCCGATTTCGATGCCCTGCTGGTGCCCGGCGGCTTTGGCGCCGCCAAGAATCTGTGCGACTTCGCCATCAAGGGAGCGGAGTGCCACATCCAGCCGGACGTGCTGAAAGCGTGCCAGAGCTTTGCCGAAGCCCGCAAGCCGGCAGCCTATATCTGCATAGCGCCGGCCATGATACCCCTCATCTATGGCGCCGGTACCCTGGCCACCATAGGCCATGACGAGGGCGCCGCCAATGCCATCGAGGCCATGGGGGGCAGCCATCTCAACTGCCCGGTCAGCGAGTTCGTGGTGGATCAGGAACGCAAGGTGATCTCGACTCCGGCCTACATGCTGGCGCAGAACATCGTCGAGGCCGCCGACGGCATCGAGAAGACGGTCAGGCAGTTGCTGGCCCTGTGATCCCTCCCCTGCCAAAACAAGCGGGCCGCTCAAGGAGCGGCCCGCTTTCATTCCAGTCAGTCAAGACGGGATCAGATGGCATCGCCCATCTGGTCCATCTTGCCCAGCAGGGCGCGCAGACGTTCCTGCCAGGCAACGTGTTCGTTGCGCAGCTGATGGTTCTCGTCTTGCAGCTTGTTGTTCTGCTCTTTCAGCTCGTCCAGCTCCATTTTCAGCAGAGAGATGTTGTCGACGGCGGATTGTACTTTGGATTCGAGTTGCTCAAGGACTTCTAGTGACATATGCATACCTGTATGTTCAATTGCGATGCCCCACAGGGGGCGATTCAAGCGCGTGAAGCCAGCATACCCTGATGCGCTCGGCACAAACAAGCCAGCGCGTTGCAAAATGCGCCCTCCGTGCCGGTATTGCTTAAATATGCGTCGGTTTTTCTCGCAGGCGGCAGGAACCGCGATCCGGGACGCTCGCCACGTCGTCACGCCCCCCCCCCTGCGAACCGCCTCCTCTCCCACCGCCGGCATCAGCCGTGCAGGGCGATGAAGCCCCCCATCAACAGACAGGCCACCCCATACATCAGCAGCCCGTAGAGCAGGTTCCAGCGCAACAGCAAACCTGCGCTCAGGTTGTAGCGGGAGGCCAGCGCCAGGTTGGAGCCGGAGAGCGGGCTGGTGCCGGTGGCGAGCCCCCACCCCAGCAGGAAGCACATGCCGAGCAGGCTGGGATCCGGTGACAGCGGCCACAGCAAGGGGGCCACCCCCGAGATGCTAATGAGGGGGTGCACGCCTATGATGGCGACCAGAAAGATGAGCAGCAGGGTGAGGGATGCCTCAAGCCAGCCGAAGTGGTTGAACAGCGGCAGGCCGTGACCCGCACCGAAGTCGATGACAGAGAGGGCGCTGTTGATGCCGGCAGCCAGCAGACCTGCCCCGAGAAACAGCACCAGCTGGCCGCCGATGGCGGGGAAACGCTCCACCACCTGCCGCTTGAGGGCCGCCCCGCGCCCCTGACTTGGCATGAAGAGCAGCGCCAGCAAGGGGGCCACCAGCGCGATCACTGCCAGGATGCTGAGCCCGGGCCAGATCCGGTGGATCAGCAGCACCAGCAGCGCCAGGGTCACCGGCAACCCCAGGGTCTGCAGCCGCAGCGGATAACCTTCAAAGGTCTCCACGCCGAGTCGCTCTACCTGCCAGGCCGTCAGCCCCATGGCCAGCAAGGCCGCCAGTATGCCAAAAGGCAATATGCTGCCCAGTTGCAGACCCGGTGCATAGGTGAGGGCCACCGCCATGGCGACGAAGAAGGGGGACCAGAAGGCCGCGGCACAGAAGATCCGGCTCAGCACCATGACCTGGCGCCGCTCCAGGGTACCGTTGCGCTCCAGCCGATCACCGATGATGAAGAGCACCGAGAGGTTGATGACGGCACCGAGCAGATTGAGGCTGGCCATGGTGCTCCACAGCCCCTTGCGACCGGACCAGGAGGCGGTGCCGGTCAGCAGACCCGAGGTGGCGAGGTTGAGGGTACTGACGGCGGCAAACATGGTGAGCATGTTGATGTTGGGCAGCAGCCAGTCCCCGGGGCTGAGGCTGGCGCCGTGCCACCAGGAGAAGATCAGCAGCAGCAGTGCCGCCCCATAGAGCGCCAGCGCCTGACGACGGGCGGCTCCCACCAGCCAGGGCCAGGTGAGCAGGGAGGCGGCCCAGGCCGCGACGGCGGCTGGCCAGGGGGAGAATCCCAGATAGAGGTGCAGCAGGTTGAGCAGCCACATCCCCAGGATCAGATAGCCTGACCAGCGCTTGACCATACAGCGGCCTCGGTCAGGGGATCAGAGACACTGATCCATATCCAGGGAGGGTTTATCGCACTCGGGCCGACCCACGATCTTGGCAGGCACACCGGCGACCGTGGTGTGGGGCGGCACGGGGTTGATCACCACACTGCCGGCTCCTATCTTGGCGCCGACCCCCACTTCGATGTTGCCGAGCACCTTGGCACCCGCCCCTATCATCACCCCTTCGCGGATCTTGGGATGGCGGTCACCGCTCTCCTTGCCGGTGCCCCCCAGGGTCACGCTCTGCAGGATGGAGACGTCGTTCTCGATCACTGCGGTCTCACCGACCACTATGCCGGTGGCGTGGTCAAACATGATGCCCTTGCCGATCCGCGCGGCCGGGTGCACGTCGACCCCGAACACCACGGAGATCTGGTTTTGCAGGTAGAGCGCCAGCGAGCGGCGCCCCTGACGCCACAGCCAGTTGGCGACCCGGTAGCCCTGGAGGGCATGGAACCCCTTGAGGTAGAGCAGCGGCGTCGAGAAGAGGTCGACGGCGGGATCCCGGTCCTGCACGGCGCAGATGTCGGCTGCCACTGCGGCCAGCAGCTCGGGTTCGCTGCGCAGGGCCAGTTCAATCACCTCGCGCAGAGCGATGGCTGGCATGGTGGTGCTGTCGAGCTTGTTGGCGAGCTGAAAACTCAGAGCCGAGCGCAGATCACCGTGATTGAGAATGGTGGAGTGAAAGAAGCTGGCCAGCATGGGCTCCTGGGCCGCCATGCTCTGCGCTTCCTGCTGAATTTTTTGCCACGTTTGGGCAACCAGATCATCCATGTTGCAGCCTACTGTTGTTCAGGGTGAGTGCCTTGTTGTTCTTTTGTCAGCACCGAGATGGGGTCCATATGAATGATCACCTCCATCCGCTCGAAGGACTGGCGAACCGCCAGTTCAGCCTCGTCGGCTATCTGATGGGCCTGGACCAGGGGGAGCTGATCGTCGAGCTCCAGATGTAACTGCACGAAGCGGGTTGGCCCGGATTGGCGGGTACGCAGATCATGTACGCCATGCACCCCCTCTACGGCACAGCAGAGCGCCATTATTCTCGCTTGTTCTTCCTCTGGCAACTGACGATCGAGCAGGGCCTGTACGGATTCGTAGCCAATATGGGCGGCCCCCCACACCAGGAACAGACCAATCAGGATGGCGAACAGGCCATCGGCCCAGTGCCACCCCTGCCCCGCCAGCACCAGCGCCAGCAGCACGCCGGCATTGAGCAGCAAGTCCGAGCGGTAGTGCAGCATGTCGGCCTTGATGGCCACGCTGTTGGTCTTGCGAATGACCAGACTCTGGAAGCTGACCAGCAGCAGGGTCAGCAGGATGGAGCCGGCACTGACCCAGATCCCCGCCTCCAGCCGCACCACGGGGACCTGATTCAGCATCGACGAGATGCCGTGCATCATCAGCAGCAGGGCAGAGCCCGAGATGAAGGCCGACTGGATCAGACCCGCAAGGGACTCCGCCTTGCCGTGGCCGAAGCGGTGCTCCTCATCGGCTGGCACCAGCGCGTAACGAATGGCCAGCAGGTTGATGATGGAGGCACTCACATCCATGAAGGAGTCGGTGAGGGACGCCAGCAGGCTGGAAGAGTCCGTCATCAACCAGGCGATCAGCTTGCCCAGGATCAGCAGGGTGGCGGTGACGACCGCCGCCGTGCTGGCGAGGGTGACCCAGCGGGAATAATGTTGATGGCTCAAAACCGGCTTTCCTCTGACGCGTAAAAACTTATTATACCCTGACCCGAACGTCAGTTTGGCGCGCAAAATCAACGGAGTGACCCCGAATGAACAAAATACTCCTGGTCGACGACGATCTCGAGCTGACCCAGCTGCTCACCGAAATCCTGACCCTGGAAGGATTTGAGGTCACCGTCGCCGAGGATGGAGAAGAAGGACTGCTGCGGCTGGCAGAGCAGGCATTCGATCTGGTGCTGCTGGACGTCATGATGCCCAGACTCAACGGGTTCGCCATGCTGACCAGGCTGCGCAAGACCCACGACACCCCGGTGTTGATGCTGACTGCCCGTGGCGACAGCCAGGACAGGGTCAACGGGCTCGAAGCGGGCGCAGATGACTATCTGGCCAAACCCTTCGATGACAGGGAGCTGCTGGCGCGAGTGCGCGCCATCTTGCGCCGCACCCAGCATCCCTCACCCCAGCGCGGCGCGTCCGATGAGCTGCGCTTCATGGATCTGTTGCTGCAACCCGGCCTGCAGCGAGCCCGCTGCGACGATCAACTGCTGGAGCTCACCGCCACCGAGTTCGGCCTGCTGGAGTGCCTGCTGCGCAGCCCGGGTCAGATCGTCAGCAAGAACCTGTTGTCCGAACAGGTGCTTGGCAAAAAGCTCGAACCCTTCGATCGGGCCATCGACATGCACCTGAGCAACCTGCGCAAGAAGCTGCCCGAACGAGCAGACGGTCAGCCCCGCTTCAAGACGGTACGCGGGCGAGGCTACCTCTGGCTGGAGCAGGCATGAGAACGGCCCGCACCTTCAATGGCCTCTCCACCCAGATCTTCCTCTGGTTCTGGTTCATGCTGCTGCTCGTGCTGGCCGCCGTGGTGATACTGCCCACCCTGGATCCCCGCAATACCATCCCCCTGCCCGAGCACGAGATGGCCAGGATGAACAACAACCTGCGGGCGTTGCAGGCCGGAGCCGACCCGAACCAGGACTTCGATCTGCAACAGGCCATCACGGTGGCAGGTCTCTTGCCGGTGGACAACGTCTACCTGCGTGATGCCAAGGGCCAGATGCAATCCACCACCCAGTTGAGCAAGTTCGTCATCCGCTTCATGCTGGACGCCGACGACCCGGCCAGGCCCATGCTGGGTAGCGAACACCAGCGGGCCATCGCCGGCCCCTTCCAGATGCAGCACCACGGCCAGACCTATCACGTCTACTTCGGGCTTAACGTCGAGAACTCCTATCTGTTCCTGTTTATCCAGATCCTGGATCACCCCATCCAGATCCTGGGCATCGCCATGCTGGTCAGCACCCCGCTCTGTCTGCTGCTGGCCTGGCGGCTGACCCGCCCCATACTGCAGCTGCAGCAGTCGGTCTCCCAGCTGGCGCTGGGCAAGCTGGAGACACGGATCCCCAACCTGGGGCGGCGGGACGAGATAGGTCAGCTGGCGGATCATGTCAGCCACATGGTGGATACCCTCAAGCGCATGATCCAGAAGCAGAAACAGTTGCTGTCCGACATATCCCACGAGCTACGCAGCCCCCTCACCCGCATTCAGCTGGCGCAGGCCTTGATCCGCCGCAAGCAGGGGGACAGCTCGGAGCTGGCCCGGATCGAAAGCGAAATCGCCCGGCTCGACAAGCTGATCGGGGACCTGCTGGATCTGTCGCGGGTTCAGCAGCATGTGGAAGCCCCGGTGGAACTGCCGCTGGCGGAGCTGCTGGAGCCCATCCTGGACGACGCCATGTTCGAGGCCAATCAGAACGGCAAGCAACTCAGGCTGCCACCGCTACCGACCGAGACCCTCAGGATGTGGCCGGAACTGCTGGCGAGAGCCCTGGAGAACCCGCTGCGCAATGCGCTCAAGTATGCCCGCGAGTTCATCAAGGTGGACTGGTATCGGGAGGGACGGGAGTGGGTGATGACCATACGGGATGACGGCCCCGGCGTGCCGGTGGAGCAGCAACCCATGTTGTTCCTGCCCTTCTTCCGGGTCGACGATGCCCGCAACGCCAAAACCGGCGGCACCGGCCTCGGTCTCGCCATCGCCGCCGAGGCGATCCAGCGCCATGGCGGCACCATCAAGGCCAGCAACAATCACCCGACCGGGCTCGTCATCACCATCCGCCTGCCCATGGTGTGAGCCACCCCTTTTCATCGGCATGGGCGCTGGGTATGCTGGCGCCCGTTTCGCACCACCCCAGCCCCGCATCAGGATCCCGTCATGCTCGACATCGTGCTCTACCAACCGGAAATCCCGCCCAACACCGGCAACATCATCCGCCTCTGTGCCAACACCGGCTATCGGCTGCACCTGATAGAGCCCCTGGGTTTCGCCTGGGATGACAAGCGGGTGAAGCGGGCGGGACTCGACTATCACGAGTTTGCCGAGGTGAAGCGCTGGCCGAGCTATGAGGCCTTTCTCGCGGCCGTGGCCCCCAAGCGAGTATTCGCCTGCACCACCAAGGGACGCACCGCTCACTCGGCGGCGCAGTTTGCCCCTGGGGATACCCTGCTGTTCGGGCCGGAGAGCCGCGGATTACCGGCGGAGATCATCGAGAGCCTGCCGTTCGAGCAGCGGCTGCGCATTCCCATGCTGCCTCAGAGTCGCAGCATGAATCTGGCCAATGCGGTCGCGGTTTTCGTCTACGAGAGCTGGCGCCAGTTTGGCTATGAGGGCTCCCTCTAGCCTTTGCTGGCGCGGTGCCCCTCAGAGACGGCACCGACCATGAGACCCCGTCAGGCGGGTTCCCGACCTTGACCCAGCAGGCGGCCGTCACGTTCCAGTTGCCAGCATAGCCAACCCAGAGTTAGGCCCCGCCCTGTCATCAGCGCCGCCATGGCGGCCCACAAGGTCGCCACGCCCCATTCCTGGCACAGCCACCAGATCGGGAAGAAGCCGGCAAACACCGCCACCAGCATGCTGTTGCGCATCTCGCGAGCCCGGGTGGCCCCGATGAAGACCCCATCCAGCAGGAAGCACCAGACCGCCAGCAAGGGCATGGCGATGAGCCAGGGCAGTTGGCGGTTCGCCTCGGCGATCACCGCAGGGATGTCGGTGATATGGGCGATGAGCAGCCGCCCCCCCAGGGCAAACCCCAGAGCAAACGCGATCGCGATCAGCAAGGCCCAACCCAGGTTGAGGACTATGGCCTCACGCAGCCCCTGCCTGTCCCGCCGTCCTATGGCGCGCCCCACCATGGCTTCCACCGCGTAGGCGAAGCCATCCAGCCCGTAGGAGATCAGCATCAGGAAGTTGAGCAACACCGCATTGGCGGCTACTGCCACGTCCCCCAACCTGGCCCCCTGCAAGGTCATGAAGGCGAAACAGAGCTGCAGGCAGAGGGAGCGGATGAAGATGTCCCGATTCAGGCCGAGCAGCCGCCGCACCGCGGGCCATTGCCACCAGCGCGGCCAGGCGCTCTGCCACACCTCGGCCGGGAGATGGCGCAGGCGGCGGCTCACCAGCCAGAGCCCCACCCCGAGCGAGCAGTAGTCCGCCAGCAGGGAGGCGGCAGCCACCCCCCTGACCTGCCAGCCGAGCCCCAGCACGAACCAGGCGTCCAGCACCATGTTGACCAGGTTGCTCAAGATCAGCAGCAGCATGGGGCTGCGCGCATCCTGCATGCCCAGCAGCCAGCCCATGATGACCAGGTTGCACAAGGCCGCCGGGGCGCTCCAGATCCGCACCGAGACATAGTCTCCGGCATAGACCTGCACCTCGGGGGATCCTCCGCTGAGCCCTATGATGGCTGGCAAGAAAGGCAGCACCAGCAACAGCAAGGCCAGTCCCAGCCCGACGGCGAGACCGAGCGCCCGTGCCAGGGTGTCCAGCTGTCCCTCGGCGCTGGCGGCGCCCTGGGCCTGGGCAGTCAGGCCAGTGGTGGACATACGCAGGAAACCGAGCAGCCAGAACAGGAGGTTGATGAGGGTTGCCCCGACCGAGACACCTCCGAGAAACCAGGCCTGCCCGAGATGACCGATCACCCAGGTATCCACCAGGCCGAGCAAGGGGGTGGTGACGTTGGAGAACACCATGGGCAGGGCCAGGGCAAACACGGCCCGGTGGCGGCGAGGATCCCTGAGCCAGAACGGCATCAAGCCAAGCACGATCGAGACTGGCAAATCACTCGGCGGCCAGTCGCACTATGCGGGCGAAGTCGGAGACCATGGTCTGCATATCCACATGGGCCACTTCACCCGGGGCGACCTTGGGGCGGAACATGGCCACCAGCTTCCCCTCGGGATTGATCAGCACGATCGAGGCCGAGTGGTCTATGAGGTAATCCTTGCGCTCGCTCTCCACGATGGAATAGACGAGACCAAGGTTGCGCACCAGGGGGAAGAGGGCACGGTGGGTACCGGTCGCCGCCTTGAACTCCGGATGGAAGAAGGCGGTATAGCTCTTGAGACGGGCACTGTCATCCCGCTGGGGATCCGCCGAGATGAAGACCACCTGGCTGCTGGGTTCGATCTTCTTGAGATCCGGGTAGATGGAACGCAGATCCGCCAGGGCGGTCGGGCAGACATCGGGACAATAGGTGTAACCGATGAACAGGAAGGTCCAGTGCCCTGCCAGATTGGCGGCAGTGAAGGGCTCCCCATCCCCATCCGTGAGGGTGAAGGGGTTGATGTCACGTCCTACCGGATAATAATCCGCCTGCTCAGGCAGGGAGGGTTGGCTCCAGTAATAGGCCGCCATTATGCTGCCGACGAAGAGCAACAACAGCAGGGAAAAACGTGGTTTAACCATATAAAACAAAACCTTGATAACTCAACCAGCCGAATGGCGGGGCCAATGAAGGGCTATTGTAACCCGCTCGGCCCCGTTTCTGCCTAGTCCCGAGTCCGGATACCGGGCCGGAAAGGGCCTTACAGGGACGAAACAGGTGCTATCTCCCGATAATCACAAGATAAAGAAAAGCCCCACGCCAGGTGGGGCTCACACACGGCTCGGGGAGCGGGCTCAGGGTCGCAGTCTGCGCAGCCCCTGGGGGCGCCGGATCGTGGCGCGCAGCGGGATGACCGGGGCCGTCCAGGGTGCATCTGGCAAACCGATGTCGTGGTGGCGGCGAAACAGACGAACCAGGCGGACAATCTTGTCCTTGGGGCACCCCAGCCAGATGGTCCAGCCATCTCCCTTGTGATACACCCAGAGCGCATAAAACCACGTCATCCGACTGCCCTTGATGAATCGGGTGATGGAGGATACGGGGGGTGCAGCCGGACCCGGATCCCACGGTGAGCTTGAAGCCATACCTGTCCTCCTTGCTCAACAGGCCACGCCGACCAGTGTTCCCGCCATCAGGAGGCAGACCGAACACCGTCGCGTACTGACTGTATTGAGTCGTCCAACTGCCTGACGACTCTCCCTTTCTTGCCCCGCACCGACTCAGCGGTGATGCATCCCTGCGATCCATGCTGACCTGGCAGTACACTCAAGGTCATGGCGGTTATCCGGCCATGACACTGCGGGCCTTCTCAAAGGATATATCCGAAATGCATGATGCGTGGCGGTACTGTTTGCGGCGAATCTGGGCGGTGGCAATGGCGGGGATCGGGGAGAAAAGGGGAGCGGGGAAAAGCGCAAAAACGAAGAGGCCTCCCGCAGGAGGCCCCTTGGCATGTTCGATGCCTACATCCAGTCGGCGTTGCGGATCACCCCGACCGCCAGCCCTTCGATGGTCAGATGCTGGCTGGAGAGATCCACCTCGATGGGGGAGAGATCTTCGTTTTCCGGCAGCAACCACACCTGGCTGCCCTTGCGCTGGAAGCGTTTGACGGTGACGTCTTCATCGAGACGCGCCACCACCACCTGGCCGTTGCGCACCTCCTGGGTCTTGTGCACCGCCAGCAGATCCCCGTCCATGATGCCGATGTTCTTCATGCTCATGCCCTGCACCCGCAGCAAGAAGTCTGCCCGCGGGTGGAACAGGGCGGGATCCACCTGATAGTGGCTCTCGATATGCTCCTGGGCCAGGATGGGCTCACCGGCCGCGACCTTGCCGATGAGCGGCAGGCCGCTCTCTTCTGCCGCAGCCTCCTCTTCCTCGAGCAGCAGACGGATGCCGCGGGAGGTGCCGGGCATGATCTCGATGACCCCTTTCTTGGCCAGGGCCTTCAGATGTTCCTCGGCCGCATTGGCCGACTTGAAGCCAAGCTTCTGGGCGATCTCGGCGCGAGTCGGCGGCATGCCGGTCTCGCTCATGTTCGCCTTGATAAGCTCCAGCACTTCAGCCTGGCGGGGGGTAAGGGGTTTCATAGCATAGGCACCTGTCTTTTTATACAGCACACTGGCAGTATATACAGTGCTGTGGCCAAGGCAAGGCGTTGCTGATATTTGTCCTCACCTTGTCGCAAAAATCCCGCACCTTCTATCCTGAAAAGGCACTCATCCTACCTCTCGGCGACAAGCCGTCGGTGATTTGCTATGCTCACGCCGCATTTTTTTGGAGAGCAGACGCACATGTCCCTTGGACAGAACATTTCCAGAGCCATCCTGCAATGGCCGGTCAGTGGCTTGGTCAATCACAAGAGCCTGCCGGAAAATCCCATCACGGAACTCAAGCTGGATCCGGCAAGACCCATCGTCTATGCCCTGAAGACCAGCTCGATCACCGACCTGATGACCCTGCAACAGTGCTGTGAGGATCTCGGCCTGCCCGGCCCGTTCACGCCGCTGGAGCTGGGTGGCCAGCTGCTGCCGCGCTACGTCTGTCTGGATCGTCCACCTCCCCTGTTTGGCACGCGCAACAAGCCGCTGCCCTTCCTGCAGGAGTTCCACCAGCTGCTGGACTTGCACAAGCAGGATCCCGAGCTGGATATCCAGGTGGTGCCCGTCACCCTGTTCTGGGGCCGCGCCCCCGGCCGGGAAGGCGAGGAAGCCTCAGGCTGGAACATCATCAGCAGTCTGGCCCCGAACCGGCTCAAGAAGGCGCTGATCGTGATTCTCAAGGGGCGTGAAAACCTGGTGCGCTTCTCCCCGCCGCTCTCATTGCGCTACATGGCGGACAAGCACGGCACCGACGAGGCCATCGCCCACAAGCTGGCGCGGGTGGCCCGCACCCACTTCAGCCGCCAGCAGCTCGCCGCCACAGGTCCCAAGCTGCCGAACCGCAACCTGCTGTTCAAGCAGTTGCTGGAGTCGAGCGTGATCCAGCAGGCCATCGAAGAAGAGGCCAGACGGGAGGGGATTAGCCTGGAGAAGGCGCAGAAGCGCGCCCATGGCTACATGGACGAGATCGCCTCCAACTTCTCCTTCCGGCTGATCCGCCTCGGGGAGACTTTCCTCGGCTGGCTCTGGAACAAGCTCTACCGCGGCCTCTCGGTCAACGGTGCCGAGCAGGTGCGCCAGCTCGCCCAGGAAGGGCACGAGATAGTCTACGTACCCTGCCATCGCAGCCACATGGACTACCTGCTGCTCTCCTACGTCATCTATCACCAAGGCATGGTGCCGCCCCATATCGCGGCGGGCATCAACCTCAACTTCTGGCCGGCGGGCCCCATCTTCCGTCACGGCGGCGCCTTCTTCATCCGTCGCACCTTCAAGGGCAACCCGCTCTACAGCACGGTATTTCGTGAATACCTGAACCTGCTGTTCGCCAAGGGCTACTCGGTGGAGTTCTTCACCGAAGGGGGTCGCTCGCGCACCGGCCGCCTGCTGCCACCCAAGACCGGCATGCTAGCCATGACGCTACAGGCTATGATGCGCGGGCTGGACAGGCCGGTGACCCTGGTGCCCGTCTATCTGGGGTACGAGCACGTGATGGAGGTGAACACCTACCACAACGAGCTCAAGGGCAGCCGCAAGGAGAAGGAGAGCTTCCTGCAGGTGCTCGGCATACTGCGCAAGCTGCGCAACTACGGCCGTGGCTTCGTCAACTTCGGCGAGCCGCTGACCCTCAACGGCTACCTCAACGAGAAGGTCCCGGAGTGGAAGGCCCACATCGGCAAGGAGGAGCGCCCGGAGTGGATGGCCCCCACCGTCAACCAGCTGGCCGAGCTGATGATGACCCGTATCAACGATGCAGCCGCCGTCAACGGCCTGACTCTGAGTGCCCTGGCGCTGCTGGCCGCCGAGCGCCACGTCCTGACCCGGGACGAACTGCAGGCCCAGCTCAATACCTATCTTGACCTGCTCAAGCAGGTGCCCTACAGCCCGCACAGCACCATCCCGGACGAAGATGCCAAAACCCTGCTGGATCAGGCCATGGAGCTCAACAAGTTCGAGGTGAGCGAGGACAAGCTGGGTCAGATCATCAGCCTGGACCGCTATCAGGCGATCCTGCTGACCTACTACCGCAACAACATCCTCCACCTGTTCGCCATGCCCTCCCTGGTGGCGGCCTTGATCGAACGCTGCGAGGGGATCTCCCGCAGCGAACTCGTTGCCCGCTGCATCGACATCTACCCGCTGCTCAGGACGGAGCTGTTCCTGCGCTACCAAGAGGAGGAGCTGCCAGAGCTGGTCGATGCCCTGCTGGCCGAACTGCAACGCCAGCAACTGGTCGAGGCGCGCGACGGCGGCTACTGGGTCAATCCGGGCAACCAGACCCGCCTGTTGTTGCTGGCCGAGAGCATTCAGGAGACGCTGCAGCGCTACGCCATCGTGCTGACCCGGGTGCTGGCCCAGCCCCGCATAGAGGCAGAGCAGCTGGAGGCGGACGGCCTGATGATGGCGGAGCGCCTCGGCACCCTGCACGGCATCAACGCCCCCGAGTTCTTCGACCAGAAGCTGTTCAGCACCCTGATCCACACCCTGCGCAGCGAAGGCTATCTGGACACCGGCTGCAAGCCGGATCTCGGCCGCTTCCAGGCGCTGGCCGACAACATAGTGCCGCTGCTGAGCAACAAGATCCGCCGCACCATACAGGCGGGAAACCGGCTCTAACCACCATCTTACAGCCAACAAAAAGGCCGCATCATGCGGCCTTTTTCATCTGAGCGGGGCAGGACTACAGGTAGTGAACGATCACCCCGAGCAACACCAAGGCTCCCACATAGTTGTTGTTGAGGAAGGCCTGGAAGCAGGCCTCCCGCTGCCGCTCCCGGATCAGCCGCTGCTGATAGACGAACAGCGCTGCCGCCCCCAGCAGACCCCAGTAATAGCCGGATCCCAGCGCCATCAGCTGACCCACCCCCAACAGGATCAGCAGGGTCGCCAGTTGCAGCACGCCGATGATCCGCTTGTCGTGATGGCCAAACAGGATGGCGCTCGACTTGAGTCCGAGCTTGAGGTCATCGTCCCTGTCCACCATGGCGTACTGGGTGTCGTAGGCAATGGTCCACAGCAGATTCGCGAGAAACAGCAGCCAGGCAACCGGCGGCAGGGCGTTGGCCTGGGCCGCATAGCCCATGGGAATGGACCAGGAGAAGGCCATCCCGAGCACCAGTTGCGGGATCGGAATGAAGCGCTTCATGAAGGGGTAGCAGACCGCCAGCAGCAGGCCGGCGAACGACAGCCCTATGGTGAGCGGGTTCAGGGTCAGCACCAGGGCGAACGAGACGAGCGCCAGCACGGCGAACAGTATCAGCACCTCCCGCGCGTCGACCCGCCCCATGGGCAGTGGTCGCCCGGCGGTGCGTTTCACGTGACCGTCGAAGTTGCGATCCGCATAGTCATTGATGACGCAGCCGGCAGAGCGCATCAGGAAGACCCCCACCACGAACACGGTCAGGATCCAGGGGTCCGGCAGCCCGCCCGCCGCAAGGCAAAGTGCCCACAGGGTCGGCCACAGCAGCAAGAGGGTGCCGATGGGCTTGTCGATGCGGGCCAACTGCACATAGGCCAGTCCCCGCTCCTTGGTTAACAGCTTCACTCCAGCTCCTTATGCGATGGCAGCGAATGAGACGATAGCGAGGGCAGGAAGAGTTCGTGGACCAGCAAGGGCCACTGCCCCAGATAGAGACGGGAACGGCGCCCCCAGACGGTGGCGGCCGGACACCAGGGATTGCTCGCGATCTCGAAGCTGGCCAGTTGCAGGTGATCGCGCCGCGCCGGCGCATCACCGAAGATGCGCTCCCCCAGTGGCTGCTCCCCCAGATCCTGCAGACCGCTCCCCTGCAGCGCCGCCTCGGCAAACAGAGTCCAGCCCAGCACCGCCGGTCCATGATCACCGTGCAGTATCACCTCGCGGCAGATCCCCACGGGATCCGCCACGGCCACCAGCGCCTGTTCGTCCGCCCCCAGCGACACGCTGCGATTACCGAGCAGTTGCACCGAGAGGTGACTATTGTAGCGCCGCAGGCGCCGGGTCATGGAGTCGGCCTCCAGCAACCAGGGGCGCAGCGCCTCGGGGGGCTCACACTCTGCGGGTGCCCGCCAGGGGACGAGCTGGATGAGGGGAACAGTCAACTCGGACTTCACAGCTTCACCATCCGGAGATTTCCGTTGTCAGGTTAAAATCCGGTTTATTATCCGTAAATCAATGGCGAATTGTAAGAACATCCGTGCTTGACGGCCCCGATGGCAGCATCAAAAATGGGGCATCCGTCGCTGCCGAGCCATCTAGATGAAGATCTTCAGAATTCTGCTGGTGTTATCCCTGGGCTGTACCCTGTTGAACACCCACGCCTTCGCCAACGAGGACGCGGCCGCCGATCCGGCCTCCGCCGCCGTCCAGCCGGGATTCGCCTATCATGCGCTGGATCCGGACATCATCACCAACTACCTCGGCGATGGCAAAACCCTGGGCTATGTGCGGGTGACCGTGGAGCTGATGGCCGAAAATGCCGCCGATCTCAAGTTGCTGGAACAGCACGACCCCCTGATCCGCGACGCCATCATCCGCCTGATTGGCAGCAAGACAGGCGCCCAGATCAAGTCGCTGGTGAGTCGGGAAGATCTGCGCAAGGAGTGCGAGGCCAGGGTCAACGAACTGCTGGTCAAGGAGACCGGCAAGAAGGCGGTGCGCGAGCTCATCTTCACCAAGTATCTTTATCAGTAATGAACCCTGAGCAGGAGGTCGACCGGCAGCCTGCTCTCCCTACCGCTCCCCTTCACGGTCGAGGAAGTCATCGTCATGGGCCACAAGACGCTGTGTGAATGGCGCCGTCACGAGATCCCCGCCGATCTCAAGACACTGCGCAAGATATTGCGCAAACCCAAGTTCGTGTGCGGCAAGTGTGCCCGCAGCGCCAATGACAAGGAGTACCTGTGCCAGCCGCTGCGACTGAAGGAGAAGGGGGAGTAAGTCCCTTCACGCCCGGTCGTGCAAGAGTCTGAAGAAGAAGGGGGCGTTATTGATCAGTCCAGCCGTGGCGGCCCTGCTCGACCAGCCGGCGGGCCTGGACGTCATTGGGACAGACGCCGCGGTACTCCTCCCCCGACCGACCGGCCAGATAGAGGTGCTCGGGGCGACAATACCAGGCCAGTCCCTTCTGGCGGCCCTGCTGCCACATGGCAACGTCCACCTTGTCACCGCACTGGGTCTGGTGGAATGCCACCCTGTCGTCGGCAAACCCCAGCTTGCCATCGGCCTCCCCGACGTCGCTCCACACCTTCTCGCAGGGATCGTCCGAGTTGGAGACACAGCCCCCGAGCAGGGCGGCACAGAACATGATGACGAGTGAGCGCATAATCATCCTTGGGCGTCGTTTGAGTTGTTTATGGCGTCTCTGGCCTGACGGGCATCCAGCTTCCCACAGCGCCATTTGAGCAGTTCATTCTAACCAGAGCCTCACCCCGCCACCAAGGGTGCAGGCTGCCGAACGCACAAAAAATCGGGCGGGCCACCAGGCCCGCCCGCATGCGTTACAGGGAATCACTGATCGTCGAGGGGGTCATAGTCCTGCCAGCCCTCGTCGTCCAGCTCCTCCAGCTCGTCTTCCCAGGATTCCGGCTCCCACTCATCGTCGAGCTCGAAATCCGGCGTCTGCGTACCCATGCTCATTCTCCTTGGATAGTGCACCGGCCTTCAAAGTCTATCCAGAAAAATGGGGCTCGCCAGTGGACCCGGTCAGAGCTTTATCAGGGTGCGACCCGCCACCCGACCCTGGGTGATGGCCTCGGCGGCCTCCACCACCTGCTCCAGTCCGATCTCGGTCACCGCCTGGGCGAAGAAGCTGGCGGGCAGATCCCGCGCCAGCCGCTGCCACGCCAGTTGACGACGCGCCAGCGGGCACATCACCGAATCCACTCCCTGCAGCCGCACGTTGCGCAGGATGAAGGGCATCACACTGGTGGGCAGATCGAAGCCGCCCGCCAGGCCGCAGGCCGCCACGGCGCCGCCATAGTTCATCTGGGCCAGCAGCTTGGCCAGTGCCTGGCTGCCGACGGTATCGACCGCCCCGGCCCACAGCTGTTTCTCCAGCGGCTTGGCGGGCTCCAGCAATTCGCTGCGCGGCACTATGCGACTCGCACCCAACGCGGTCAACATGGCTCCCTGCTCTTCGGGGCGACCGGTCAGGGCAGCCACCTGATAACCAAGGGCCGCCAGCAGGGCCACGGCGGTGGAGCCAACCCCGCCCGCCGCGCCCGTCACCAGGATCTCGCCGCTGTCGGGGGTGATGCCCGCGTCCTCCAGGGCCAGCACGCAGAGCATGGCGGTGAGACCGGCGGTGCCGATGCACATGGCCTGGCGCTCATCCAGTCCGGCGGGCAAGGGTACCAGCCAGTCAGCCTTGACCCGCGCCTGCTCGGCCATGCCGCCCCAGTGGCCTTCCCCCACGCCCCAACCGGTCAGCACTACTTTGTCGCCTGCCTGATAGCGACCATCCGCCGATTCGAGCACCGTGCCGGCGAAGTCGATACCGGGCACCAGCGGCCACTGGCGCACTATCTTGCCCTTGCCGGTGATGGCCAGCCCGTCCTTGTAGTTGAGGGAGCTGTAGCTCACCGCCACCCGCACCTCGCCCGCCGGTAACTGGCTCTCGTCCAGCCGGGTCAGGGTCGGCACCGTCTTGCCGTCTTGGTTTTCCAGTAACAGAACCTTGAACATGCTTGCCTCTCTATGGGTTAAGGGGAAACATTCACTCGCTCGCGTCATCAGCGATCACGCCCGCGACTCTGGCATTAAGCTGCCAGCGCAGCAATGCAGGATAAGCCTGCACCCGCTGCCGCTGCGCCTCATCGATCGGCTGTGCGGCCTCATCCAGATACCAATTCTCTCCCGAGACCCAGGAATACCTGACGGGATTGCCAGTCAGGGGATAGGCGCCATCTGCATCGATCCAGACAGTCTCGTTGTAGCCAAACGCCCGCGTCGGATCGTCCTGTGGCGCCAGCAAATTGCGTCCACCGAGCGCCTGATAGGGCATGTCCGAGAGGCTGAAGGTGTAGAGCGTAGGGAAGATGTCCTTGTGGGAGCCGGGGCGCTCCGGCTCAAAACGCCAGGGCACTCGATCTAGGATCTCTTTGGGAACATAGAGATAGAAAGGCACAGCCCGATCAAGCATCTGCTCGGCGGGATAGTAGGCCTTGACCCTGCGCATCTGGTGATCGCCGCTGGCGGCGATCAAGGTGTGGGTGCCGAGCGGCGAATCCTTGATGTCGGTCACGAAATGTCCGAAGGCATCGGCCGCATATTGGTAGGTGCGCAGAATATTGAGCTGATCGATCTGGCCCGCTTCGGCGTGACGTCGCACCCCGTCGGTCACGGACACTGGCTGTGGTACGTAATGGGGTGGCACTACATAAGGCGGGTGATTCGTCACGGTCAGGATACTGATAAAGAGCGGCTGTTTCGCCTCTTTGAGCAGCGTCTCAGCCAGTCGGTAGGCATATTCGTCGGGCAGCCCCCAGTCTGTAATTTCCTTGGCCGACTCCGGATACATCTCCAACAAGGCATTCTGGTCATATAGCGCATCGACCCCCTGCACCGGCAAATAATTGACCAGATTGCGCCACATCATATTGCCCGGCGAGATGAAGATGACGCGATAACCCGCCTGCTTATAAGTGGAGAATGGTGTATCCGTCAGCGCCTTGGATTGCGCCGAGGAATGGCTGAGGTTCTCCCTGGGGCTGTGGAAAAACAGCGCAGCCAGGGAAGGAGCGGTGCCATTTCCCTCCGACACGAAACGCTTGAAGACGAAATCCTGACGGAACGGTTCGCGCAAACTCCCCAGCAGATCGTTTTTACCCGGTTCATCCAGCGCCAGCATATTGCTGCCAAAACTCTCCATCAGGCTCATCACCACATGGGGCTGATGGTCGGCCAACCAGGTATTGATCGGCGTTCGGCCAGCCAGTGAATCGAGCCCGGTGGCGCCGAGCAGTTTTATTCCCTCTGCGGCATCAACCTTCTCGAAACGAATATCTTCCTTGTGATCCTTGATGGCCCAATCGATAGCCATCAGACCGTTGGGAGTCAATTTATTGAGCACCGTCAGATCGGAAACCTGCGCATTGCCACGGCGAAGGGGAAACGTCCCCACACTGCCTCGCGCAGCAATGGCGACCAGCACGACAGAGAGAACCAATACCCCCCAGAACAGCGTGCCCGGCCAGGGTCGCAGCGTCATGGCGCGAGTGCGGTAACTGAACCAGACCGGAGGGAGCGCCAGCAGGATGGCACCGAGGACACCCTTGATAACCGGATAGTCTTGCCACAAATTAGCCAACACGGCGCGAGTATCATCATCAACCAGACCGAAGGCGAACACATCGATATGGTTGTGATAGGTCTGGTAATAGAAGTAATTGCCGATTGCGACGCCGGCCACGATAAACGCCGTTATTCCCACCAATGTTGGCAAACTGCGCCACAAATACCCCCAGCCCCTATTCCAACCGGCGAGCCCCAGCCCCAACACCAGGAAAGGCACGACCGTCATCCCTGCGATTCGCAGGTCGTAGCGCAAGCCCGTGCCCCACATGCGCAACAGATCGCCCCCCTTGTCGGCCACCTGAGCAGGCTCGACGAAGGAGCAAAACATGGCAAAGCGCGCGACCATGAGGAGCAATGCCAACCAGATGAGTTGGAACCAAATCAGGGGTAATAATTTTTTAAGGCGGGTTTGATACATGATCATGGCTCGTGTTATATCTTGTTTCACATTTAATAATACCATTTAAAATGAAATATATCATTACTAATATGTTAAGGTGGTATTCCAGCTTACATCTCTTGAAACTTCCCGCGCAGGGCAACCCACTGCAACTGTATTTTCATTGATTTTATTAGTGACAATAGAATTAATACCAATAACACTGTCATTACCAATATCACCTCCCTTTAAAACAACAACACCATCGGCTAGCCAAACTCTATCACCAATAGTGATACTTTTAGCGTGATTAATCCTCACCCCATCTTTGATAATATCATGACCATCGGATGTCATTATCTTTATGTTTCTTGAAAACATGCAGTCATTACCTATTGCCAAGTTTACATTTCGTTCCCGGCATGATAAATACGTATTTTCACCAAATACAGAATTAGCACCGATAAACACATGACAATCTTTACCATCGATTTCTATTTTAACCCCTCTTAGGTTTACACCAGAATTAAGTGTTAATGAACACCCATGTCCTTTCAATGAAATATTGCACGCCCTTATTCTTGTTCGCCCTAAAATAATAATATTATTTCCTTCCTGACACCGAACCTTATTTCTTAACCAGAGCTTGACTTTTTCTACAGCAAACATACCCCCCCCCTTACATATTTATTTTCATCAAAGCCACTTGCAGACAAGAACTATTATATACAGTGCTATTTAAATGAATATCTTGCTCTCATAAGCTTATAATAATGCCCCCTTCATTACATTACTAACATATTCATTAAGCCGAGGTTGATTGGCATTCCCAACATCAAAACTCAATAAATATATTTCTTTATCTTTTAACTGAAATATCATCTGAATTACAATACACATTACAGACTCACTTAATTTCGCTTTTTATTTTAAAAAATAAATGTCATTTACTGAAGATCCGCGTCCTACAATTGAATAACTTTACCAAACGTCACAATCTCTGACATGGGAAGCGAAGTTGTAATTTCCTTTGAAAAAACATTTAATGATGAAAACTTTTCTTTGGAAAAACATTAATACAAGGCGATTTTCTGACAGCCATTTATAGGTGGTAAACATATCTTAAGAAAGGCTATTATAAAAAGTCTACTTTTAAGAAAAAAATGACTGCGTATTATGACAATCCATATATAGTCACTCGTTAGGTGCTTCATAGTAGTATGATACTTGGCATATAAAACATATGGCGACATAAAAATAGCTAAAGCAATTAGCACACCGATAATTCCATAGCGAACATAACTATCAAAATATTGATTATGGTAATGTGCATGTTTGAATCCCAGTGCAGTGCTAGTTATCATACCGGCCTGGTATTTTTACTCCATTATAAACTTTCTTAACTTTAGCGTAATGGCAAAGTTGAAATTAAAATTTTATTGAAAAATAATGTTACGAGCAATCGCTTCTTCCTCTATAAGCGAACCTTCACGGCAAACTAACGTTGTCTTAATACCGTATTGATCAAAAGCATTTGCCAATTTTAAGGCATCCAACTCCATGCCACCACTAAAATGAGAAAAGCATAAAATTGCCATATACTCATTATTCTGCATTGTTTTTCCTAATTTCCGCACTATTATTCAACATGGTGATCTTCACTAAAAGCAGGAACGATACAAACGTAATTCCTGAGTTATGACTTATAAATGCCTGGCTGAGGCTATAGTCAACCAGCGTTAATGACGTAACGGCCAGCATGATTGGGAAAAGAGAGTCATCCCCCCTATGTTTGTAGAATAAATACAACGGATAGAGGTACATACTTAATAACGCCAATAGCCCAATAACTCCTCGTTTAGCCATTTCATCAAAAAATTGATTGTGTGCATGGAAATTAAAATCATATAGAAAATCTGATATTTCACCAGCCGCTAACTGAGCTGCATGTGCCTGTTGCAAACCATTATTTCCCCAACCGAATAATGGTTTTTTCTGGAATGCATCAAGAGCACTATACCAAAGCTGAAAACGAATCCCTATAGATGTATTTTTATTTCCACCATCCACAAACTGCACAATATCACTGCGCGCAACTTGAATACGTTCAGCAACACCTGTTTGTGGTATCGCGACAACCGCTAATAAACCTAACCCAAAAACCGCTGCGACTATTTTATCTATCCGGCAGAGATTACCTCTGAAGTGACTAATGATGGTTAATATAATTAGAGGCAACAAGACCCAACCACCACGAGTACCAGACAAAAAACTCCCGAGCATTCCCATGGCACAAGCAAACAACATAAACATTGCTGTTTTAACATTACCCTTTGATTTATACCAAAAATAGCCACACAGACAGAGTAAGCCCAGCGTCATACTGATGTTGCCAGCCTGAATAGGCATAATATCGCCAAATGCTCTTTCCATTCCCAGATAAAACTTATCGTAGATTGCAATAGCGCCCGCAATACAAGCCCCCACCGCAAACCCAAAAATCAGGCTAACGAGACGAGCAGGATACCGAGATAGTAAAGGTAAGGTCATTGCCGCCATTAGCACACGACTGGGACGGTCAAATTCACGTAACTTGCCACCATCCAGCCATATAGAGAGGCCCTGCACAAAGACGTAAGCGAAAAAGATCAATGCCAATATTTTTACTTCCCTTGGCATATTCATCCAATAAGATGGCCGCCAACAAACGGTGAGGCTCGCTAGCAGCAATATCGCAGGCCCGTAGGAATATCCACTGGGAATGGCTAATGTTAATGCGCCAAATAAAAATGCGGACACCTGAACCAGGTTGTGAAGGATATTTATACGCAATGGCAAAATAATAGGGCTAGCCAATGTCATGAAAGTGTATTCCTAGAAAATGTCATCTTTGCCGATAGTGTACACACAATGCTTCCAGATGCTGGGACATATCAAATTCTTGCTCGGCCCGCTCGCGAGCCAATTTCCCCAGGCGATCACTTAATTCAGGATCTCGCAGCAGTACCTTGATCTGCCCAGCGATAACTTGCGGCTGCAATGGATCGGCCAACAGCCCCACGCCACCTAACACTTCTGGCACCGCGCCGGTGGTGGCGCCGACGATGGGTTTGCCAGCAGCCATCGCCTCGATCACGGTGAGGCCGAAGGCCTCGTTGTGAGAAGGGATCACCACCACATCCATCGCCTGCAACATGCGGGCGGTATCTCGCCGGAAGCCGGAAAAATGCACCGCACCACCGAGTTGACGCTGGGCAATGTCGCACTCCAGCTCGGCGACGAAGGGCTCATCGGCCCCCTCGGTGGCAAGCGTCCCCCCCACCAGCAGCAGTTGGAGATCGGTAAATTCGGCGCGCAGCAGCGCGAAGGCATCGAGCAATTCACGCTGGCCTTTGCCGGGGCTGAAGCGTCCAACCATGCCAATCAGGAGGCCATCAGCAATACCCAGCTCACCACGAATAAGGGCTGGCTCTTCCTTGCAAGAGGTCAACTCGGTGCCCAGCCACAGCCGCTGAATACGCTCGGCGGGGAGCGGTAAGGCGGCGCGATTGCGCCTCAGTGTCTCATCGCTGATGGAGAGCACCCTATCGACCTTGCCGTAGATCCAGCGATGCAGTGGATCCTTCTTCGGCCGTTTCGAGCCCATATGTTCGGTGAAAATGAGGCGAAACGAGGAAAAAGTGCCAAGTAGTGCGGCCAACAGCAGATCGCTGGACTTGTGGCAGTGCACGATCTCGATGCCGCTTTGCTTCATCCAGCGCAGCAGCGCAGGCAGGCGCAAGATGGCCTGATTGCGTGATGGGACCTCAATCACCCCGAAGCCGGCAGCCTTCATGTCAGCGGCGACCCGGCTGCCCGTCAGCGCCAGCCCGAACAGGTGCCAACCTCGTTCGATCAGCTCCTTGCCAACGCGGATGGGGTACATCTCCAGCCCCCCCCAACCCTGGGAGAGACAGATTTGCAATGCGCTACCCGGCGCTGTCGTCTCCACCGGATCAAGCCCGGTTCAGCCAGGCCATGTAATCGGCCACGCCTTCGGCCACCGTCTTGAACTCGCCGTCATAACCGACGCCGCGCAAGCGGGTCAGATCGGCCTGGGTGAAGCTCTGATAGCGACCCTTGAGGTGATCCGGGAAGGGGATGTACTCGATGGCGCCTTGCTGGTGATGCTTGATCACGGCCTCGGCCACGTTCTGGAACGGCTCGGCACGGCCGGTGCCGCAGTTGAAGATGCCGGAGTGCTGCGGGTTCTGCCAGAACCAGAGGTTCACCTTGCAGACGTCGTCCACATAGATGAAGTCGCGCATCTGGCCGCCGTCCGGGAAGCCGTCGCAGCCCTCAAACAGCTTGGGATTGTCCCCCTGCTTCACCTGGGTATTGAGGTGGAAGGCGACGGAGGCCATGGAGCCCTTGTGCTGCTCGCGCGGGCCGTAGACGTTGAAGTATTTCAGGCCAACGACCTGAGAGTCGATCTCCGGCAGCCAGCGGCGCACGTATTGATCGAACAACTGCTTGGAGTAGCCATAGACGTTGAGGGGCTGCTCGAACCTGGGATCTTCGATGAAATTGTCGTTGCGGCCGCCATAGGTCGCGGCAGAGGAGGCATAGATGAAGGGAATTTCCCGCTCGATGCAGTAGTGGAACAGATCCTTGGAGTACTCGTAGTTGACCTCCATGATGAACTTGCCGTTCCACTCGGTAGTCGCGGAGCAGGCACCTTCGTGGAAGATCACCTCGATGCCGCCATCCCACTCTTCAAACTCGTCACCGGAGACGATCCGCGCCTGGAACTCGTCCTTGTCCATGTAGTCGGCGATGGTGAGATCGACCAGGTTGACGAACTTGGTGCCGTCGGTCAGGTCGTCGATGACCACGATATCGGTCCGTCCTTGAGCGTTCAGCTGCTTGACCAGATTGCTGCCGATAAAGCCAGCACCGCCAGTTACTACGATCATGGAGTTTGCCTCGCGTACGTTGATGGCCCCGTGTGACTGCCTGTTAAAGCTGTGTATAGTGGGCCAATTTGAAATTGCCGAAAAGTTTATCACGGGCCGCCAGGGGATTCGACCTCGGCGCACAGTGCCCGGCAGAGGGATCAGTGATGAAGACCAGAGACAGGATCATCCACAGCGCCACCGAGCTGTTCAACGATCAGGGTGAACGCAACATCACCACCAACCACATTGCCGCCCATCTCGGCATCAGCCCGGGCAACCTTTATTACCACTTCCGCAATAAAGAAGACATCATCCACTCCATCTTCGATCAATACGCCCGCCACCTGAGCGAGAGCTTCACTCCGGCCCGCAGCCACGAGATCAAGCTGGAAGATCTGATGGGTTATCTGGATGCCATCTTCTATCTGATGTGGCAGTTCCGCTTCTTCTACGCCAACCTGCCGGACATCCTGAGTCGCGACGAACCCTTGCAGCACAAGTACCTCAAGGCCCAGGAGCAGCTGCGCGCCGCCGTGGAGGCGCTGCTCAGGAGCCTGCGCGAGGGGGGCATCATAGACGTCAGCGACGAAGACCTGCCGGACCTGGGCCAGACCATCAAGATGGTGGTCACCTGCTGGATCCCGTTCCAGATTGCCCAGGCCCCCCATACCCGCATCACCAAGCCCTTGCTTTATCAGGGGGTCTTGCGGGTGCTCTTCCTGCTGCGCCCCTATGTGCAGCCCCAGGTGACCGCCCAGATCCGTCAACTGGAGCAGCACTACCACCAACTGGCCCAACCAGCAGGGTGAGATCTGTTTCACAATTGTTGAATATCAGCATAATAATTTGAATTGGTGCGCAACGATTGCAGTAAAATGTTGCCCATTCCAGGGTCTGTCGACGTTTCGTCATGACCACGACGTCGTCACTCCGTGCGCCTCGCACGGCCCCAGATCCTGATAACACAGTCGACACAGTCAATGAGGACCGATGATGTCTAACGGATTCTATCGTCACCTGGCCGAACAGCTCGAACAGGTCAAGGCGGAAGGGCTATACAAGCAGGAACGCATCATCACCTCGGCTCAGCAGGCCCAGATTGCGGTGGGCGGCGAACAGGTACTGAACTTCTGTGCCAACAACTACCTGGGGCTGGCCAACCACCCGGATCTCATCGCGGCGGCCCATCAGGGGCTCGACAGCCACGGCTTCGGCATGGCCTCGGTGCGCTTCATCTGCGGCACCCAGGATCAGCACAAGGCGCTGGAGCAGAAGCTGTCCGCCTTCCTCGGCACCGAGGACAGCATCCTCTACTCCTCCTGCTTCGATGCCAACGGAGGTCTGTTCGAGACCCTGTTCGGCGCCGAAGACGCCATCATCTCAGATGCACTCAACCACGCCTCCATCATCGACGGCGTGCGGCTGTGCAAGGCCAAGCGCTATCGTTACGCCAACAACGACATGGCCGAACTGGAAGCCCAGCTCAAGCAGGCCAACGCCGATGGCACCCGCTTCAAGCTGATCGCCACCGATGGCGTGTTCTCCATGGACGGTGTCATCGCCGACCTCAAATCCATCTGCGATCTGGCCGACAAATACGACGCTCTGGTGATGGTGGATGACTCCCACGCGGTGGGCTTCATCGGCGAGAACGGCCGTGGCACCCACGAATACTGCGGCGTGCTGGACAGGGTCGACATCATCACCGGTACCCTGGGCAAGGCGCTCGGCGGCGCCTCCGGCGGCTACACCTCTGGCAAGAAAGAGGTCATCGACTGGCTGCGTCAGCGCTCCCGTCCCTACCTCTTCTCCAACTCCCTGGCCCCCTCCATCGTCTCGGCCACCATCAAGGTGATCGACATGCTGGCCGACGGCCACGCGCTGCGTGCCAGCCTGAAAGCGAACAGCGAGTATTTCCGCACCCGGATGAGCGCAGCTGGCTTCACCCTGGCCGGTGCCGATCACGCCATCATCCCGGTCATGCTGGGGGATGCCAAGCTGGCCGCCGAGATGGCGAGCCGCATGCTGGCCGCCGGCATCTACGTGGTGGGCTTCTCCTTCCCCGTGGTGCCCAAGGGCCAGGCCCGCATCCGTACCCAGATGTCTGCCGCCCATACCCGCGAGCAGCTGGACAAGGCCATCGATGCCTTCATCCGCATCGGCCGCGAGCTCGGTGTGATTTGATCACATGGCTAGCTGATTAAAACGGGGGCCAAGGTTGGGCCCCATTTTATTACCCTCTGTACCCGGCACAGCGCCGTGAGGAATCTGTCATGAAAGCACTCTCCAAACTCAAATCCGAAGCCGGCATCTGGATGACGGACGTCCCGGCTCCCGAGCTCGGCCACAACGATCTGCTGATCAAGATCCGCAAGACCGCCATCTGCGGCACCGACATGCACATCTACAACTGGGATGAGTGGGCCCAGAAGACCATTCCCGTGCCCATGGTGGTCGGTCATGAGTACGTGGGAGAAGTGGTCGCCGTCGGCCAGGAAGTGCGCGGCTTCGCCATCGGCGATCGCGTCTCCGGCGAAGGCCACATCACCTGCGGCCACTGCCGCAACTGCCGCGCCGGTCGCACCCACCTGTGCCGCAACACCATAGGGGTCGGCGTCAACCGCCCGGGCTCCTTCGCCGAATACCTGGTGATCCCGGCCTTCAACGCCTTCAAGCTGCCGGACAACATTCCCGACGAGCTGGCCGCCATCTTCGATCCGTTCGGCAACGCCGTGCACACAGCCCTCTCCTTCGATCTGGTGGGTGAAGACGTGCTCATCACCGGCGCCGGCCCCATCGGCATCATGGCTGCCGCCGTCTGCCGCCACGTGGGTGCCCGTCACGTGGTGATCACCGACGTCAACGAATACCGCCTCGAATTGGCCCGCAAGATGGGTGCCACCCGCGCCGTCAACGTGGCCAAGGAGCAACTCTCCGACGTGATGGCCGAGCTCGGCATGACCGAAGGCTTCGATGTGGGGCTGGAGATGTCCGGCGTGCCCAGCGCCTTCCAGGACATGATCGACAAGATGAACCACGGCGGCAAGATTGCCATGCTCGGCATTCCCCCCTCCACCATGGCCATCGACTGGGGCAAGGTGATCTTCAAGGGACTGTTTATCAAGGGTATCTATGGCCGCGAGATGTTCGAGACCTGGTACAAGATGGCCAGCCTCATCCAGTCTGGCCTGGATCTCAGCCCCATCATCACCCATCACTTCCACATCGACGACTTCCAGCAGGGCTTCGAAGCCATGGGGTCAGGCAAGTCCGGCAAGGTGATCCTGAACTGGGATTGATGAATCCAGATAACGGCCTGTGGATGTCATGTGCGAAGGCCCGGTCCGGCACCGGGATCCTCAGTGGAGACAAGTCAGTTTTTTTCACGGCTGATTGCAAAAACCCGGCGAAAGCCGGGTTTCTTTTTGTGGTTGCCTTACCCGCCGCCCCTGCCGCCTCAGAAACTTTGTTCGCAGATTGCTTAACACTTCACACACAAGCGTTTAAATGCCTGTAACTATTCGGTTATAATCCCGTCGTTTTCTAGGGATAATAAGAGCCTGCTGGGAGTACATGAGCGTGTTGAAAAAACTAAGCTATTTGCTGGCTGCCGGGATGGCGGCCGCCACCCTGTCCGGCGCCGTCTTTGCCGCCGATGAAATGTCGACGGAAGCCATCGCCGAGCGCATAGCACCGGTCGGTCAGGTCTACACTGCCAAGGATCTGGAAGGCATTGCGACGGCCGCGGCCGCGCCTGCTGCTGCCTCGTCCGGTCCCCGTGATGGCGAGACAGTGTTCAAGGGCGCCTGCTTTGCCTGCCACGACACCGGCGCGGCCGGCGCGCCCAAGCGCGGGGACAAGGCCGCCTGGGAACCTCGTATCGCCCAGGGGTTCGACACCCTGCGCAAGCATGCCATCGAGGGCTTCACCGGCAAGGCCGGCATGATGCCGGCACGGGGTACCTGCGCGGCCTGTAGTGACGAAGAGATCGAAAACGCCATTCACTACATGATCGACAAGCTCTAAGTGGTTGAAAGGGCTCCTATTGCAGCCCTTTCAATCCAATCACTTCCGACTACGCTTGTAGGTGAGTTTATTCGGGAGTATTGCATGTCAGTCCAGCCCCTTACACCGCCAGATCCCCCCCCCCTGCTGGCGGTCGTTTCTTCCATCATGAATTTTCCCGCGCCCGGCATCGCCTCCCATGAGGACTACGCCAGACTGGTGCGGCAGCTGGACAGTATCTGCCCCCTGCAGCACTTTACCATGCTGGGGCTGGCCGATGGTGGCCTGCACTGGCTGTATGAACATCAGCTGCCCGAGGCGTTCAAGCAACAACTGGGGCGTGAAGAGCCCCGCCTCACCGAGCAGCTCACCCGGCTCGATGAACACCAGGGCTGGTGCGTGCAGGCGGTGGAGCACTATGGGGTGCAATGGCTGCTGGCCCGCGGCGCCCCCGAACAGCTCCCGACCCTGAGGCTGCTGCTGGAGTGTCTGGCCAAGCGCCTGCACGAAACCCAGACCGGCACTCAGCTGGCGGGGCAGGCCTCCCCCCTGATGCAGCGGGATCCCCATTGGCAGCAGAAGATTGAAAAAATCAGCCGCATCATGCGGTTGGCCCACAATCTGCCGCAGCATGCGCTGTTTTCCCAGCTGGAGGCGGTGCTGCGCCAGATGCTGGACGTCAATGACATGCTGCTGGTCCGCCTCGACAACCAGTGGCTGGAGAAACTCTATCCGACGCGGCTCGCCTACGAGGACGACGTCATCCGGGCCCTGTGCCACAGCACCAACAACATCGAACGCAGCGAGGCCGGGGTGTATTGGTACAGCCTGCCCCTGCGTCAGCAACAACAGTATTTCGCCCATCTCATCATCAACAGGAATCAGCCGCTGGAAACCGATGACAGGCTGTTCCTCGACTTCCTGCGCCACCAGTTGACCCTGTTACTGGAGCTCAAGCGAGTCAGGCAGCAGCTGGATGAGCTCAACTCGGAAGAGTCCATCAACCAGCGGCTCCAGCAACTTCGCCAGACCAATCTGCGGTTGCAGAAACGGCTCAGACATCATCAGGAGCTGGAGCGGCGGCTCCAGTTCAATGCGCTGCACGATCCCCTGACCCAGTTGCCGAACCGGGCCCTGCTGATGAATCACCTCCATCATGCCATGACCCGTTATCGCCGCTATCAGGCGGCCGGCTTCACCCTGATCTTCGCCGACGTGGATCACTTCAAGCAGATCAATGACGCCCTGGGCCACAGTGCCGGTGACCAGTTGCTGCAGGAGCTGGGCAAACGCCTGCAGAGCTGCATCCGGCAAAATGACATGGTGGCCAGGCTCGGGGGCGACGAGTTCGTCATCTATCTGGACAACAGCCAGCAGGAGGAGGACGTCAGCCCGGTGCTCAACCGCATCGTCGGCCGCATCGCCCACCCGTTCCGGCTGCAGGGCAATGAGCTGACCGTCACCCTCAGCCTGGGAGTGGCCAGCGTGTCGGAGCAGACCACGGACATCAGCGAGCTGCTGCACCAGGCCGATCTCGCCATGTATCAGGCCAAGCGTAATGGTCGCAGCCGCATCGTCATGTACTCAGACGCCTGCATGGAGCACGTAGGTTCGCCGGAAGAGCGGCTGTTCAGGGCCTTGCGGGAAGGCAGGATAGTGCCCTACTTCCAGCCGGTGATCAGGCTGAAGGAGAGTCGCCTGGTGGGGCTGGAGGTGATGGCGCGCTGGATCACCGAGGAGGGAGAACTCAAGGACGCCTTCGACTTCATTCCCCTGGCCGAGCAGTGCGGCCTCATTCAGGATCTGGATCGCCAGATCCTCAGACGTACCTGCCAGCAGTTGAAGAGCTGGCTGCAGGTTTCGGACGGCGGCCGCTTCAAGATAGCGCTCAACCTGTCCGGCAAGCACCTGGCCAGCCGCGAGCAGATCATGGCGCTGGTTCACATCATGGAGGAGGAGGGGGTGATACCTGGCTACTTCATCTTCGAATTCAACGAGCGGGAGCTCTCCAGGCAGAGTGCCGACTCACTCACCTCCCTGCACGAACTCAGGGCCAAGGGGATCCAGATCAGCCTCGACGACTTCGGGACCGGCTTCTCGTCCCTCAACGCCCTGTTCCACTTCCCGGTGGACTACATCAAGGTGGATGACAGCTTCACCCATCGCATGCTGAACTCCCCCAAGGACTTGGCGCTGATCCGCGCCATGCGGGACATCTGCCAGGATCTCGACTTCACCCTGGTGGTCGAGGGCATAGAGAACCAGCAGCAGTTGCAGAAACTGATCGAGCTGGGCTGCGCCATGGGACAGGGGCGCCACATCTCCCCGCCTCTGCCGGGGGCTGACATCACCCCCTTGCTGGGCCAGGCAGGTGCAGGCTAGCAACGGCCAGCCTCACCCCTTCTTGCCTTAATCCTTCTTGAACAGCGCCCGCAGGTTGGCGACCCCGACCTGCCCCTTCTGCTGTCGCTCCTCGGCGGTCACCACCTTACGGTTTTCCCACTCCAGATCGTCCTGGGGCAGCTCCAGCAGGAAGCGGCTCGGCTCGGGGCGCACCGATTCCCCGTATTGACGGCGTTCCTTGCAGAGGGTGAAGGTGAGCTCGGTCTGGGCCCGGGTGATGCCCACGTAGGCGAGGCGCCGCTCCTCCTCCACATTGTCTTCATCTATGCTGGTCTGGTGGGGCAACAGGCCTTCTTCCATCCCCACCATGAAGACGTAGGGGAACTCCAACCCCTTGGAGGCGTGCAGCGTCATCAGCTGCACCTGATCCGCATCATCCTCCCCCTCGTTGCGCTCCATCATGTCGCGCAGGGTAAGGCGGGTGACCACCTGGGCGAGCGTCATGGCCTCCTCCAGCTCATCCCCTTCCAGCATCTCTGTGATCCAGCGATAGAGGGTGGAGACGTTCTGCATCCGCATCTCGGCCGCCTTCGGGCTGGGGGACGTCTCGTAGAGCCACTCCTCGTAGTGGATCTCCTTGATCATGTCCCGCACCGCCTCCACCGGGTTGCCGCGCAGGGCCTGATCACCGAGTCGCACCAGCCAGTTGGTGAAGGCCTGCAGGGCCACCAGACCACGGCCGGAGAGCGATTGTTCCAGCCCCAGCTCGAAGCTGGCGGCAAACAGGCTCTTGCCGCGCTGGTTGGCATACTGGCCAAGTTTCTCGAGCGTGGTGGGGCCGATTTCCCTGCGCGGCAGATTGACCACCCGCAGGAAGGCGGTGTCTTCGTCCGGATTCACCAGCAGCTTGAGGTAGGCCATGATGTCCTTGATCTCGGTGCGGGAGAAAAACGAGGTGCCGCCCGAGATGCGATAGGGGATGCGGTTGGTCATCAGCGCCTTCTCGAAGATGCGCGACTGATGATTGCCCCGATAGAGGATGGCGTAATCCTTGAATCGGGTGCGGTTCATGAACTTGTGCCCCATCATCTCGGCAGCGATCCGCTCCGCCTCGTGCTCCTCGTTCTTGGCGAACAGCACCTTGACCGGCACCCCGTAGTCGAGCTCGGAGAAGAGCGCCTTGTCGAACACATGGGGGTTGTTGGCAATCAATATGTTGGCGCATTTGAGGATGCGCCCCTTGGAGCGGTAGTTCTGTTCCAGCTTGATGAGTTTGAGGCTGGGGAAATCCTCGTTCAGCAGCACCAGGTTCTGCGGCTTGGCACCGCGCCAGGAGTAGATGGACTGATCGTCATCCCCCACCACGGTGAAGCGGGCCCGCTCGCCGACAATCTGCTTCACCAGCTCATACTGGCTGGTGTTGGTGTCCTGATACTCATCGACCAGCAGGTAGCGGATCTTGTTCTGCCAGCGGGTCCGCACCTCCTCGTTGTTCTTCAGCAGCAAGGTCGGCATCACGATGAGGTCGTCAAAATCCAGCGCGTTGTAGGCCACCATCTGACGGTGGTAACGCTCATAGAGCTGAGCCATCAGCACCTCTTCCGGCCCCCGGGCGATGCGCATGGCCCGCGCCGGCAGGATGAGGTCGTTCTTCCAGTTGGAGATTTGGCTGATAAGGGCCGACAGCTTGTCCTTGTCGTTGTCGAGCTCCGCCTCGGTCAGCTCTTTCAGCAGCGCCAGCTGGTCGGTGTCGTCGAACAGGGAGAAGTTCGCCTTGAGATTCAGGCTCTTGTGCTCGCGACGAATGATGTCGAGCCCCAGGGTATGGAAGGTGGAGACCATGAGCCCCCGCGCCTCCTTGCGACCCAGGGTCTGGCCGACCCGCTCCTTCATCTCCCGCGCCGCCTTGTTGGTGAAGGTCACAGCCGCGATGTTGCGGGCGTTGTAGCCGCACTGCTGCACCAGATAGGCGATCTTGTTGGTGATGACGCGGGTCTTGCCCGATCCGGCCCCCGCCAGCACCAGGCAAGGGCCGGAGACAAACTTGACCGCTTCGTTCTGATTGGGGTTGAGCTTCATGGGCCGGATCTCTTGGCTTATGATGAGGGGCGGCATTGTAACAGAGATCCCGCGGGCAGCCGAAACCGGACACAGGATCCCGCCACTTCGCCTTGTGTTTGCCCGTCATTTTCCGGATCATGGCCGACTTTTCCAGAGGAGATAAGGGGAGCATGAATCAGCAACAGCACGCCCAATTGCGTAGCCAGTTTCCGGCCCTGGCGCAGGAGGTGAACGGCCACCCTCTGATCTATCTGGACAACGCCGCCACCACCCAGAAGCCCCAGGCGGTGCTGGACGCCATCGCTCACTACTATCGGGCCGACAACGCCAACGTACACCGCGCCGCCCATGCTCTGAGCGGCCGCGCCACCCGCGCCTTCGAGGCAGCCCGCGAGACGGTCGCCCGCTTTATCAATGCGCCCCGCAGCCACGAGGTGATCTGGACCCGCGGCACCACCGAGGCGATCAATCTGGTGGCCCAGAGCTGGGGCATGGGCGAACTCAAGGCGGGGGACGAAATCGTCCTCAGCACTCTGGAGCACCACGCCAATATCGTCCCCTGGCAGTTGATTGCCGAACGCACCGGCGCCGTAATTCGGGTCATTCCGCTGGATAAGCGCGGAGATCTGGATATGGAGGCTTACCTGGCCATGTTGGGGCCGCGCACCCGGCTGGTGAGCGTGGCCCATGTCTCCAATGCCCTCGGTACCGTCAATCCAGTGAAGCAGATAGTGGCGGCCGCCAAGGCGGTCGGGGCCCTGACCCTGATCGACGGGGCCCAGGCAGTGGCCCATCTAGAGGTGGATGTACAGACCATAGGCTGCGACTTCTACGCCTTCTCCGGTCACAAGCTCTACGGTCCGACCGGCATAGGCGTGTTGTGGGGCAGAACCGGATTGCTGGAGCGGATGCCGCCCTGGCAAGCGGGGGGCGAGATGATCGACAAGGTCAGCTTCAGCGGCACCACCTTCAATACCCTGCCCTTCAAGTTCGAAGCGGGGACCCCCCATATCGCCGGGACCATTGGCCTGGCTGCCGCAATCGACTTTATCAGGACGCAAGACAGGTCTGCCCTGGTGCGCCACGAACAGGCACTCACCGACCATCTGATCGCTGGCCTGCGGCAGGTGCCGGGCCTGCGCCTCATCGGGGAACCAGCACAACGGGCCGGCGCCGTCTCCTTCCTGCTGGACGACATCCACCCCCAGGATGCCGCCACCCTGCTCGATATGCAGGGGATCGCCCTGCGCGTCGGCCATCACTGCGCCATGCCGCTGATGGACTCGCTCGGTATCGGCGGCACTATGCGTGCCTCGCTGGCCTGCTACAACAACCGGGACGATGTGGACGCCCTGCAGGCCGCCCTGCACAAGTTAAGCGACTTCTTTTAAGGCAGACAATTTCATGAGTAGCCTCGCAACCTATACCCGGATCGGCCTGGAACCCAACGCCGACACTATCCGCCAGCAATTTGCCGCCACCCATGGCTGGGAGAACCAGTACCGGCTTATCATCCAGCTAGGCAAGCTACTACCCGCCTTGCCCGCAGAATGGCAGACCGAAGAGCACCGCCTGAAAGGGTGTGAGAGCCAGGCCTGGCTAAAGGGAGAAGTGGGTGAGGACGGCAGCTGGCACTTTGCCTGCGATTCCGATGCCCGCATCGTGCGTGGTCTTATCGTCATCGTGCTGGCGGCGCTCAACCACCAACCTGCAGCGGCGATCCAGTCCTTCGACATGGAGGACTATTTCACCGAACTGGGGCTTGAGAAACACTTGAGCCCGTCGCGGGGCAACGGGCTCAGAGCTATCGTACTGGCGATCCGGGAACAGGCAGTCTAACCCCCCTTGTTCAGTGGTCGATCAGGCTTCGCCAATCGACCCTATGTCTTCATTCCCGGCCTCTTTCTCGGCACGGGCTCCCCGTTCGGCAATCTTCTTCAATACCCGGGAGGCGGCGACCAAGCCAAAGGTGGCCGTCACTGGCGTCACGGCGCCGAAGCCGGAGGCGCAATCCATCTTCATATTGCCGTCGCTGGCGGCCTTGGCCTGACAGGTGCCGCCATGGCCGTCCGGGTAGCTCAACTGTTCGGTTGAGAAGACACACTCCACCCCGAACTTGCGCGCCGGATTCTTGCTGAAGTTGTGCAGCCGGCGCAAGTCGGAACGCACCTTGGCGGCCAGCGGATCCTGAATGGTCTTGGCCAGATCGGCCACGGTGATCTGGGTGGGGTCCATCTGCCCGCCTGCACCACCCGCCACAATCACCGGGATCTTGTTGCGCTTGCAGAAGGCAATCAGCGCCACCTTGGCCTTGACCGAGTCGATGGCATCCACCACATAGTCAAACTCCCGCTTGATATGCTCGGCCAGGTTGTCGGCGGTAACGAAGTCATCCACCTCGATCACCTCGCAATCCGGGTTGATGGCACGAATGCGCTCGGCCATCACCTCTGTCTTGAGACGACCAACTGTCCCTTGCATAGCATGGATCTGGCGATTGGTATTGGTGATGCAGATATCATCCATGTCAATCAGGGTGATCTGGTTGATGCCGGCACGGGCCAGCGCCTCTGCCGCCCAGGAGCCGACCCCGCCTATCCCCACCACGCAGACTTTCGCCTGGCTGAAGGAGCGCAGCGCACTCTGACCATAAAGACGGGCAATGCCCCCGAATCGCTGTAGATACTCTGCTTTCATACCACCACCTTGCTTGAGGGCGGCCATTATAGCGACAACCATGGGCGGCGGCGAGTTTCAGATGAGCGTGAATCGGGATGAAACAACGAAATCGGGCTAACTGAGATGAGATAGAGAGAGCGTAGAGACGAAAAAAAGCCCAGTCTGTCGACTGGGCTTCTTGTTAGTGGCGGAGCGGACGGGACTCGAACCCGCGACCCCCGGCGTGACAGGCCGGTATTCTAACCGACTGAACTACCGCTCCGCAGTCTGGTTAGCTTGCGCTAAAGCTGTTGCCGCTTGGGTGAGGTGTCATCCTCGCAGCCAATCGTCATGATTGTGCACAACTGTTTAATTGGGTGCCTGGCAGTGTCCTACTCTCGCATGGCGAATGCCACACTACCATCGGCGCTACCGCGTTTCACTTCTGAGTTCGGCATGGGATCAGGTGGTTCCACGGCGCTATGGCCGCCAGGCAAAAAACTTCATCTGGAAAGCTGACGTGAGTAGTGATGTTGCGCTTGGCTTGTCACTATCACTGAATTAGGTAAGTAGTTCTTCGATTTGCTACAAGGCCCAGAACACTTCTTGGGTGTTGTATGGTTAAGCCTCACGGGTAATTAGTATGGGTTAGCTCAACACGTCGCCGCGCTTACACACCCCACCTA
>NZ_CDBZ01000101.1 GCF_000819985.1 Aeromonas media
TGCTGCGCCCGGAGCGGGTGGCCGAGGTGATCGCCGTGGTCGAGGCCCAGTACCCGGCCAGGTTTGGCCTCAAGGCGGACTGCTATGTCTGCCGCGCCAGCGCAGGGGCGGGCAAGCTGTGAGAACGTTCGAGCAAAGACACGAGATGCAGTTGATCACGGAGGCGGGTAACCCATGATGACATTCGAGCTGGAAAACGAGGAGGGGCTGCGCCTGCGCGGCCTCGAATTTGGCGCCACCCTCACCTCCCTCAGCCTGCCGGTAGCTGGCCAGCGCCGTGAAGTGCTGCTGGGCTGCGCCGACGAGGATTATTCCGCCCAGCAGGTGTGGCTGGGGGCAGTAGCGGGTCGCTTTGCCAACCGCATCGGCGGCGCCGAGCTGGTGCGAGGGGACGAACGCTGGTCTCTCGACGCCAATCAGCCCCCCCACTGCCTGCACGGCGGGCGCGACGGATTCCATCGCCAGCCCTGGCAGATCAAGGAGCAGGAGGCGGACAGGGTCAGGCTGGCGCTGCTATCAAGAGCGGGAGATCAGGGCTTCCCCGGCAACTTGCGGGTGACCCTGGAGTACCGGCTGGAGCAACACGATCTGGTGGTCGACTTCAAGGCCAGCACGGACGCGCCGACCCCGGTCAGCCTCACCAGCCACGCCTACTTCAACCTCGATGGCCACCAGGGCGGCAGCGATGTACGCTCCGATATTCGTCACCATGTCATCAGCATCAATGCCGATCGCTATCTGCCCACCGACCAGAGTGGGTTGCCGCTCGCCATCGCGCCGGTGGAGGGTCCCTTCGATCTGCGCACCCCGCGCCCCATCGGCCAGGATTGGCTGAGCCACCCCCAGCAGCAACAGGCCAAGGGCTTTGACCACGCCTTTGTGCTGAACGGCCCCGAACAGGCGTGGGCGGCACGGGTGGTGTCCGGGGATGAACAACTGGTGATGGAGGTCCACACCAACCAGCCCTCCTTGCAGTTCTACACCGGCAACTGGCTGGCCAGCACGCCGGACCGCAGCGGCCGGCCATACCGGGATTACGACGGTTTCTGCCTGGAGGCCCAGCAACTGCCGGACAGCCCGAACCGGCCCGAGCTCGGCAACCCCTGGCTGCTGCCGGGCCAGCTGTATCACCATCAGACCCGTTACCGTCTGATCCCCGCAGACTAAGACCCCCTCCCGTCCCCCCTTCAAAAAGGGAGGTGCGATGATGCTCCTCCCCTTATGAAGGGGAGGAGTGGGGCTCTTCACCTCCGCTTGCTAACGACAGTCCACCGAGCCAACTCAGGAGCCTTGATAAACATGGATGATCACTACCTCGCCGCGCCGGATCGCTACCAGCGCCAAGCTTACAGAGCCGCCGGTCGCCACGGCCTGCGCCTGCCCGGCATCGGCCTCGGGCTCTGGCACAACTTTGGTGCCGGGAGCGATCCCGCCAGGGTGAAGGCCATGGTGCATCAGGCGTTCGATCTGGGGATCACCCACTTCGATCTCGCCAACAACTACGGGCCACCGCCAGGCTCCGCCGAAACCACCTTCGGCGGCGTGCTCAAGGGCAGTCTGGCCCCCTACAGAGATGAGCTGATCATCGCCAGCAAGGCGGGCTACGTGATGTGGGACGGCCCCTACGGCGACGGCGGCAGCGCCAAATACCTGTTTGCCAGCCTGCACCAGAGCCTGCGCCGGCTCGGGCTCGACTATGTGGACATCTTCTATCACCACAGACCGGATCCCCGCACCCCGCTGGAGGAGACCTGTCAGGCGCTGGCGCTCATGGTACGCCAGGGCAAGGCGCTCTATGTCGGCCTCTCCAACTACCCGGCCGAGCTTGCCGCCAGGGCGGCGACCCGGCTGGCCGAACTCGGCACCCCCTGCCTGGTCAATCAGCTCAAGTACTCCCTGTTTCAGCGCGACATCGAGGCCGAGACGCTGCCGGTCTGCCGAGAACAGGGGATGGGGGTGGTCGCCTTCTCGCCCCTGGCGGGGGGGTTGCTCAGCGATCGCTATCTGGAAGGGATCCCGGCGGATTCCCGCGCCGCCAGCGCCAGCCCCTTCCTCCAGCCCGACCAGATCACCGCAGACAAGCTGGCCCGCATTCGCGCCCTGCACGCCCTGGCGCAGCAGAGGGGGCAGCCCCTGTCACAGCTGGCATTGCAGTGGGTGCTGCGAGATCCCGTGGTGAGCTGCGCCCTGATCGGCGCCAGCAGCCCGCAGCAGATAGTGAGCGCGGTCGAGGCACTGGCCCTGCCGCCACTGGACGAGGCGCTGCAGCAGCAGATCCTAGCGGTGCTGGCATGACGAATTGACCCGCCACGGGCGGCTGACTGGCCGTGGCGGTCATGTCAGAAGGTGACGGGGCGGCGACGGAGCCCGGGACTGTTTCGGGAAACCGGCAGGGGCCAGATCCTGCACCATGCGGAAAGTACCGACCTCCAGACAAGGGCCGGAAACCGCACAGGAGTCCCCAATATTCTCTGGTTGCCCGCGTGATTTTCCGCCATCATTGGCCGCCCCGACCCTGATCGGGGCTGATTTTATCCGGACCCATCAACCAAGAGATCTGTACCATGACCGAATCCTACGCCCTGTTTGTGGCCTTCGTGCTGGGCATAGTGGAAGGCCTGACCGAGTTTCTGCCCGTTTCCTCCACCGGCCACATGATCATCGTCGGCCACCTGCTTGGCTTCGAAGGCCCCAAGGCCGCCACCTTCGAGGTGGTGATCCAGCTGGGATCCATCCTGGCGGTGGTCGTCATGTTCTGGCGCCGCCTGTTCGGCCTCATCGGCATCCATTTTGGCCAGAAACCGGTACAGGGGCATGCCACCCTCTCCCTGATACACATCATCCTCGGCATGTTGCCCGCCGTGCTCATCGGCCTCGCCATTCACAGCTGGATCAAGGCCCATCTGTTTGGCCCGGAAACCGTGATGTATGCCCTGGTTGCCGGCGGTGTCCTGCTGATCATCGCCGAGAAGTTCCGCCCCGCCGTCACCGCCGAGACCCTGGACGACATCAGCTACAAGCAGGCGTTCGGCGTCGGTCTGTTCCAGTGCCTGGCGCTCTGGCCCGGCTTCTCCCGCTCCGGCGCCACCATCAGCGGTGGCATGCTGATGGGCATCAGTCGCCATGCGGCGGCAGAGTTCTCCTTCATCATGGCTGTGCCCATGATGATCGCAGCCAGCGGGCTGGACCTCTACAAGAGCCGCGACTTCCTCTCCATGGCCGACTTCCCCATGTTTGCGGTGGGCTTCGTCACCGCCTTCGCGGTCGCCATGGTCGCCATCAAGACCTTCCTGGCGCTGATCCGTCGCCTCGACTTCATCCCGTTCGCCATCTACCGTTTCGTGGTGGCCTTCGCCGTCTACCTGGTGTTCGTGGCCTGATCCCGAGGGATTGCCTCATGAAAAAAGGGACCTTTATGGTCCTTTTTTGTTGTCCGACATGGCTCAGTAGAGGCGATGGCTGATGCCGTTTAGCAGTCGCGACAGGCCCTTGGTGAACTGCACCGGCGCATCCTGCACCGTGTAGCAGAGGCAGCCGTCCGGGGTGTGCGGGCTGTGGGCATGGCTGGCATCGCGCCAGATGAAATCTCCCGCCTGATAGCGGGTGTCGCCGTCCTCTATGGTGCCTCCCAGCAACAGCGTCAGTTCATAACCCTTGTGGGTATGCTCAGGGATGTACCCGCCTGCCTCGATATGGAGCAGGCTGGCGCGGGCTCCCATCTCGTCCAGAGGCAAACTGTGCTGGCGAATGGCCCCGATATGGCGCCACTTGGGCGCATGGTGGCGGGCCAGCACCCGTGGCAGGTGGTAGCTCTGGCCTGCCACCCGCAGCTCGGGCGCCGGCCGTACCGGTTGGCCGAGTTCGGCCTGGCTGGCCACGGGTTGTTGCAGTATGCCTGCCAGCATGGTGTCGAGTTCCAGCGGCATGGTCTCGCTTATCGCCGCAGGCTGATCTGCCGGCTCCAGATACTGGCGAGCCAGCTCCTCTTCACAGCCCTTGAGTCGGGCGGCACAATCGGGGCAGAGCTCGCAATGGGCAGAGACACCGACGGCCAGCGGCAGGGGCAACTCGTCGGCGGCAAAGGCCCGCAACATGAGTTCGGTCGGATGGGTCTTAATCATGGCCTTGCTCCACTTGCTCTTTCAGTTTCTGTAATGCCAGCCGGAGGCGGGACTTGATGGTCCCGAGCGGCACGCCTAGCCTGTCGGCCAGCTCCTGCTGGGAAAACTCCTGCAGATAGATGCCGCGCACCACCTGCTGTTGCGGCTCCGGCAGGGTGGTGAGGTAATCTGCCATCTGGCGGGTCAGCACCGCATCTTCACCACCGCTCAGGTGCTCCTCTTCCGCCCTGAACTCCAGCAGCGGCCACAGCTCCTCGGCGCAGAGATCCTCCTTGCTGGCGCGACGGCGCCGCAGCATGTCGAAACTCTGGTTGCGCATGACGGTATAGATCCAGGTCGTCGGCGCCCCCTTCTCGGGGTGATAGAGCCGCGCCTTCTGCCATACCAGCAGCATGGTCTCCTGCACCAGCTCGAGGGCGTTGGCCTCGCTGCCGAGATGGCGCATCCCATAACTACGGATGCGCGGTGCAAAGTGCTGGAACAGGGTGGCGAAGGCGACCTTGTCGCCGTGCTCGGCCACCCGGATGAGAAGAGACGTCAGATCGCCATCTGGGTTGTCCATGGGGGGCGATGTCCTGCGTAGAGCCGATTGTGGTTGGCCAGTATATGCCATTGCGCCATCCCTTGAATGTTGCTGTCATCACCATTACGACGGGCGGAGCAAAAGGATCACCGGGGACGGGAATTCAATGGCTCGCGACCAGCAGGCCGCTCAGCAGGGAGAGGGCAGGCTGGTTGTCCTTGGCCGCGACCAGCCATTGCTTCTGCTCCACCGGGATGGGCAGCACCTCCAGCCAGCGTTGTGCAACCCAGCTGGCATCGTTCCAGTCGGGTTCCGGGTAGAGGGCCGCGTACTCCGGATAGTCGTTGAACACATCCTGCAACGCCTTGGCCAGGGAGTGCTGGTCGGCCTTGAGCCGACCTCTCTGCCAGGGGGGCAGCGGCTCCACCTCGCCGACCCGCAGGCCGTCCGGCTCCTGCCACAGGTCGACTATTTTGACCCGCTCCACCCCGAGCACTGTGATGCCGAGCAGGCCGTCCGGCAGCAGATCGAAATCGATGATCCGCACCCGGGTGGCGATGGGATACATGTTGCGCAGCGCATCGGGCTGGCGGGGGTCCAGCATGCAGAGCGCAAACTCCCGCTCCTGCGCCTCGGCTATCATGCGCTGATACCTGGGCTCGAAGATGCGCAGCGGCATGATGCCGCCGGGCAGCAGGTGGGCGGAGAGTGGAAACAGCACCAGTGTCATGGGAATCGTCCTCTAGCGACTTCCTCTAAGCATACGACCGCCGGACGACGCGGGATCATTCAGACCAAATTGGAATAAATAATCCCTTAACAAACAGGGGAAAATAGCCTGGACAAGCCGCTTCGATATGCAGTAGAAATGGATAACCACCACTTATTCAAATCAATATTCTGCAATGTGGTGAAAAACGCAGTGAAATATCCGCCACCCCAAGGGGGTCGGGCCATTCCTATAGTTTTCTCGGCCCGATGCGGGTAAAATTCACGCCCTTATCCAGTCAGTCATTTTTCGACGCGCAACCTCGGTGGTCAGTTATGAAAGAGCATATTCATCATCTACTTGAACAAACGGTAGCCAATCTCAAGTCCGCGGGCGTCCTGCCGGCCGACCTGGAAGCCCGGGTGCAAGTAGACCGATGCAAGGAGAAGGCTCACGGCGACCTGGCCACCAACCTGGCCATGCTGCTGGCCAAACCGGCCCGCAAGAACCCCCGTGAGCTGGCCGCTGCCATCATCGAGCACCTGCCTGCTTCCGATCTGATCGCCAAGGTCGAGATCGCCGGCCCCGGCTTCATCAACTTCTTCTTCGACCCGAGCTGGCTGGCCGGTCAGGTGGAAGCCATGGTGACCTCCGCCAACGCCAACGTGAAGCTGCCCGCGCCACAGACCGTGGTAGTGGACTACTCGGCGCCGAACGTCGCCAAGGAGATGGCGGTGCACCACATCCGCTCCACAGTCCTCGGTGACGTGGCCGCCCGTGCCCTGGAGTTCCTCGGCCACAAGGTGGTGCGTGCCAACCACATCGGCGACTGGGGCACCCAGTTCGGCATGCTGATCGCCTATCTGGAGAAGATGGCCAACGAGCACGCCTCCGACATGGAGCTCAAGGACCTGGAAGCCTTCTACACCCAGGCCAAGCGTCACTACGACGAGGACGAAGCCTTCGCCGAGCGCGCGCGCAACTACGTGGTCAAGCTGCAGGGGGGCGATGAGTACTGCCGCACCATGTGGAAGAAGCTGGTCGACATGACCATGGAGCAGAACCAGCGCAACTACGATCGCCTGAACATCTCCCTGTCCAACAAGGACATCATGGGCGAGTCCATGTACAACGACATGCTGCCCCAGATCGTGGCCGACCTGAAAGCCAAGGGGCTGGCGGTCGAGAGCGAAGGGGCGACCGTGGTCTTCCTTGACGAGTTCAAGAACAAGGATGGCGAGCCCATGGGCGTCATCATCCAGAAGAGCGATGGCGGCTTCCTCTACACCACCACCGACATCGCCTGTGCCAAATACCGTTACGAAACCCTGGGCGCCGACCGCGTCATGTACTTCATCGACTCCCGTCAACACCAGCACCTGATGCAGGCCTGGACCATCACCCGCAAGGCGGGCTATGTGCCGGAGTCCGTGCCCCTCGAGCACCACGCCTTCGGCATGATGCTGGGCAAGGACGGCCGTCCCTACAAGACCCGCTCCGGCGGCACCGTCAAGCTGGTCGACCTGCTGAACGAAGCGGAAGAGCGCGCCGCCGCCCTGCTGGAGAGCCGCAACAGCGACCTCTCTGCCGAAGAGAAGGCCAAGGTGGTGCACGCCATCGCCATGGGCGCGGTCAAGTATGCGGATCTCTCCAAGAACCGCACCACCGACTACATCTTCGACTGGGACATGATGCTGTCGTTTGAAGGCAACACTGCCCCTTACCTTCAGTACGCCTACACCCGCATCCAGTCCATCTTCCGCAAGGCGAACATAGATGCCGAGGCCCTGACCGGCCACGTGACCCTGAACGAAGAGGCCGAAGAGGTGCTGGCCCAGAAGCTGATCCAGTTCTCCGACGCGGTCAACAGCGTGGCGGACAAGGGCATGCCTCACCTGCTGTGCACCTATCTGTACGAGTTGTCCGGCAACTTCATGACCTTCTACGAAGCCTGCCCGATCAACAAGGATGGCGTGGACGAAGCGACCCGCAACAGCCGCCTGCTGCTGTGCGTCGCCACCGCCAAAGTGCTCAAGCTGGGCCTGGGCGTGCTGGGCATATACACCCTGGAGCGCATGTAATAGATGGCGACCCGGGATTACGTCGGCAACAGCCCGAGACGACGGGCCGGTGGTCGTAACATCAAGAAAGCGGCACCTCGCCGCTTTCCTGTTATCCCGGCACTGCTGGCCGGGGCCCTGGTCGTCGGCTTTGGCGCCTTCCTTTACCTGATCAACGGCAAGGGGGCGGATGCCCCCACCATCGAAGAGCAGGTGAAGGCCAACAAACCCAAGGCTCAGGGCAATACCCTGCCTCAGGAGAAGTGGAGCTACATCGAACGGCTGGAGAACAAGCAGGTGGACATCATAGAGCCGCCGCCCCAGCCGGGCGTGCTGCCACCGCCGCCTGCCGAGACTCTGACCCTGCAACCTGAGAAGCTGCCGCAGCCGGTTCCGACCGAGATCCCCCAACCGGGGACCCCCATCGGTCAGGTGAAGCCCTTCCAGCCGCAACCGGTACAACCGGCCAAGCCGGCCACCGGTGCCCCTGTCGCCAGCGCGCAAGAGCAGGTGATCAACCAGAAGGCCGAGCGTGAGCGGATGGAGCGGGAGATCCGTGCCGAACTGGAGCGGGAGCGGGCCGAGGCCGCCAGGGCCAAGGCGGCGACCCAGACGGCGGCAGCCGACGGCGGTCGTTACATGATGCAGTGCGCGGCCCTGCGCTCGCAGGATTCCGCAGAGTCGCTCAAGGCGCGCATCGCCTTCGGTGCCGGTCTCTCCTCCAGCCTGCAGGTGGTCAATGGCGCCAATGGCACCGTCTACAAGGTGATGGTGGGCCCCTTCAGCGGCAAGGCGGCCGTCGATGCAGCCAACCGCAAGCTGCAGGGCTCCGGCATCAGCGGCTGCATCCCCAAGAAAGGCTAGCCGCAGAGCCAATCAGGAAGGGCCGGGCGACAACCCCGGCCCTTCTCCTTTCGACTCCCCTCTCCCTCGCCGACATGGCCTCCCCCTTTTTCCCGACAACAGGCAGGCTTGAAAAGCCGGTTTGCCATCCCCATCTTTCTTGCCATGCACAGTCCGGCCGTCATTCGGCTCAAGCGAGGTAAGTAAAGTGACTACCATAGTTTCCGTCCGCCGCAACGGCCAGGTCGTGATCGGCGGTGATGGCCAGGTCTCCCTCGGCAACACCGTCATGAAGGGCAACGCCCGCAAGGTTCATCGTCTCTACAACGGCAAGGTGCTGGCAGGTTTTGCCGGCGGCACCGCCGACGCCTTCACGCTGCTCGAGCGCTTCGAAGCCAAACTGCAGGCCCATCAGGGCAACCTGGAACGCGCCGCCGTGGCGCTGGCCAAGGACTGGCGCACCGATCGCGCCCTGCGCCGCCTCGAGGCCCTGCTGGCCGTGGCCGATGAGCACAAATCCTTCATCATCACCGGCAACGGTGACGTGGTGCAGCCGGAGCATGATCTGATCGCCATCGGCAGCGGCGGCAACTTCGCCCAGTCCGCCGCCATCGCCCTGCTGGAAAACACCGAGCTGGATGCCAGGACCATAGTCGAGAAGTCCCTCAAGATTGCGGGCGACATCTGCGTCTTCACCAACGGCAACCACACCATCGAAGTGCTGGACTACAGCGCCAAGTAAGGGCGCCGTCAGCCAACTCATTCTCCAAGGGGTGGGCCCTGCCCGCCCCGGATACAGGAACTCCATCATGTCCGAGATGACCCCGAGAGAAATCGTCCACGAGCTGGACCGTCACATCATCGGTCAGGCCGATGCCAAGCGCGCGGTGGCCGTGGCCCTGCGCAACCGCTGGCGCCGGATGCAGCTCAGCGAAGAGATGCGCCATGAAGTGACCCCGAAAAACATCCTGATGATAGGCCCGACCGGGGTCGGCAAGACCGAGATCGCCCGTCGTCTGGCCAAGCTCGCCAATGCCCCCTTCATCAAGGTGGAAGCGACCAAGTTCACCGAAGTGGGCTATGTGGGCAAGGAAGTGGACAGCATCATCCGCGATCTCACCGATGTCGCCATCAAGCTGGTGCGCGAGACCGAGATGGAGAAGATGAAATACCGCGCCGAGGAAGCCGCCGAGGAGCGCATCCTCGACGCCCTGCTGCCGAACCCGCGCAACAGCTGGGGCGAGGAGGAGAAGGCCGACAACTCCAACACCCGCCAGATCTTCCGCAAGAAACTGCGGGAAGGTCAGCTGGATGACAAGGAGATCGAGCTGGATCTGGCCGCCACCCCCATGGGCGTCGACATCATGACCCCGCCGGGCATGGAAGAGATGGCCAACCAGTTGCAGGGGCTGTTCCAGAACCTGGGCCAGCAGCAGAAGAAGAAGCGCAAGATCAAGGTCAAGGAGGCCATGAAGGCGCTGATCGAAGAGGAAGCGGCCCGCCTGGTCAACCCGGAAGAGCTGAAGCAGAAGGCCATCGCTGCGGTCGAGAACAACGGCATCGTCTTCCTCGACGAGATCGACAAGATCTGCAAGCGCGGCGAGAGCTCGGGCCCCGATGTCTCCCGCGAAGGGGTGCAGCGCGATCTGCTGCCCCTGGTCGAGGGTTGCACCGTCAACACCAAGCACGGCATGGTCAAGACGGACCACATCCTGTTCGTCGCCTCCGGCGCCTTCCAGGTGGCCCGTCCGTCTGACCTCATCCCCGAGCTGCAGGGTCGTTTGCCGATCCGGGTCGAGCTGACCGCCCTCACCACCCATGACTTCGAGCGGATCCTGACCGAGCCGAACGCCTCCCTGACCGATCAGTACCAGGCCCTGATGGCCACCGAAGGGGTCAAGATCGAGTTCACCCAGGACGGCATTCGCCGTCTGGCCGAGGCGGCCTGGCAGGTCAACGAGCGCACCGAGAACATAGGTGCCCGCCGTCTGCACACCGTGATGGAGCGGCTGATGGAAGACATCTCCTACGATGCCTCCGAGAAGTCCGGCGAGACCTTCGTCATCGACACCGACTACGTCAACGCCCACCTGGGTGCTCTCATTGAGGACGAGGATCTGAGCCGCTATATTCTGTAAGCGCGCCCCTCCCGATAAAAAAACGCCTCCCTTCGCGGAGGCGTTTTTTATCCGTCACGCTCAGGCCCTGACCGGCACCCCCTCCCGGCGGCGCCCCACCAGCCAGAACGCCAGGCCAATCAGCAGCGTGCTCAGGGCGAAGAGAGCCCGGGTGCCGAACACCAGCTCGCTGGCCAGGGTCAGGCCCTGCTCTCCCACCAGGGCGGCGAACAGGCCGCCGAGCCCGGCCACCCCGGTCAGCTGACCCAGATTGCGCGACAGGGTCAGCAGACCGGCCACGGCGCCCCGGGTCTGCTCACTCGCCTCCCCCACCACGGCACTGTTGTTGGCGGTCTGGAACAGGGCATAACCGGCGGTCAGCAGCAGTATGGGCAGCAGATAGCCGAGCGGGCCGAACTGCCCCGTCGCCCCGGCCAGACCGAAGGCCGCAGCCCCCATGACTGCCAGCCCCAGCCGGACCACCTGCCGTGCCCCCAGCCTGTCCACCAGCCAGCCGGCGGGCATACCCGTCAGGGCCGCCAGCAGGGGCCCGCCCGATATCATCAGGCCGACAGTCCCGAGACCGAGGCCGAAGACTCCCCTCAGATAGAAGGGGCCTATGAGCAGGGTCAGCACCATGACGCTGGCTACCAGGGCGCTGGCGACAAGACCATTGCGCAGCCCCGGAGCCCCCAGCAACGCCAGCGGCAGCAGGGGCACAGGGACGCGGCGCTCGCGGCGAACGAACGAACCTGTGACCAGCAGGGCCCCCGCCCCCCACCAGAGGGCCAGGGCGCCCCCCTGGGTCAGCGCCAGGCCGTAGCAGAGCAGGGTCACCACCAGCTGTGACAGGCTCGTGAGGCTTATCCTCTCTTCCTGTGGCGAGCAGTCGTCCCGGGGCAGACCGAGCCGGGCACAGCCCAGTGCCAGCAGGCTGAGGGGCACCAGCAACAGGAAGGGGGCCTGCCAACCAAAGCTGGCCGTCAGCAGGCCGCCAAAGGAGGGGCCGAGCGCCGTGCCGCAGGCCGACAGGGTACCGAGCAGCCCCATGCCCCAGCCCCGCCGCGCCGGCGGCACCAGCTGGCCCACCATGGCCAGCGCCAGGGAGAGCATGCAGGCCGCAGCGATCCCCTGCAGGGCACGGGCCGCGATCAGCCAGCCTATGGTCGGCGCCAGGGCGCACAGCAATGAGGCCAGCGCAAAGAGCCCAAGCCCCAGGAGCAGCAGGCGACGCCGACCGAACCTGTCCCCCAGTCGACCGGCCACCACAGTCAGGCAGGTGATCCCCAGCAAATAGGCCACCAGCACCCACTGCAGGCTGGCAAAAGGCACCGCAAAAGCCTGCCCCAGGGCAGGCAGTACCATGTTGGCCAGGCTCCCCCCCAGCATGGGCAGCAGGGTGGCGAGGCCGAGCGCCAGCAGGCCGAGGCGGCGGGTGGCAGAGGTCGGGAGGGGGCTGAGTGACGACATGATCTGATCTCCGGCAGAGGATGATGTCCACAAGGCTAGCGGGGGGCATGATCAGGCGGAAGACGCACGACTTGCAGCTTATAGCTGCATGAGACGCCATATAAAGAGAGGAATTCTTGCGTATGATGAAACCAACCGACCGTCATGGGTCCATTACCCGGGATCCCGGCTCGGCGAGGGCTATGCCATGAACACTCCCGACTTCAATCTACTGCTGACCCTGGATGCCCTGCTGGATGAGGGCAGCGTGGCCGGTGCCGCCAGACGACTCTCCCTGAGCCCCTCCGCCATGAGCCGGGCCCTGGCCAGGCTGCGGGAGACCACGGGGGATCCGCTGCTGGTGCGGGCGGGGCGGGGCCTGGTGCCCACCCCACGGGCACAGATCCTGCGGGATCAGGTCGCCCGCCTGGTACAGGAAGCCCAGGCCGTGCTGCGTCCTCAGCAGGAGGTGGATCCTGCGAGCCTGGAACGCACCTTTCGTTTGAGGTCCAGCGACGGCTTCGTGGAGGCAGTCGGTCCTGCCCTGCTGGCCCGGCTCGCCACCGAGGCCCCCGGGGTCAGGCTGCACTTTCTGGCCAAACCCGACAAGGAGAGCGGCCCCCTGCGCCGCGGCGAACTGGATTTCGAAACCGGCGTCATAGGTGCTGAGACTGCGCCCGAGCTACGTACCCAGGCGTTGTTTCAGGACCACTTCGTCGCCATGGTGCGGCCGGGCCACCCCCTGTGCGTGGGCACTCTGACGGCCGCCCGCTATGCCGCCGCCCGCCACATTCTGGTGTCACGGCGCGGGCTGGAGCAGGGCCCTATCGACGAGGCCCTGGCGCACCTCGGGCTGGTACGCACGGCGGCGACCCTGGTCCCCGGCTTTGCCACGGCCCTGGCCCTGGTGCGGGGCAGCGACCTGGTGGCGACCGTGCCCGAGCGACACTGCGCCGCCCTGCACGCCGATCTGGTTGCCCTGCCCCTGCCCTTTCCCCTGCCGGGGATCCGGGTCGCCCTGATCTGGCACCCCAGCCAGGACGCCGATCCGGCTCACCGCTGGCTGCGCACCCTCATTCGCGAGACCTGCGCCCAGGCCCCCTATGGAGGGGAGACCCGGGCCACCTGATCCCGACTCCCCGGCGAGAGAACCCGGCTTCCTGCCGCCCCTTGTTCAAAAAAAGATCGGCCAGCCCCTTCCCCCGAATTTATACGATCGTATAATTCAGATCAAAATCTGTTCAGAAGGAGTCTTGCCAGATGCACCCCACTCGCCAAAAACTGCTCGATACCGGCCTTGCCATCGCGACCGACAAAGGGTTGCGCGGCCTCACGGTACGGGAGCTGGCAGCGGCGGCCGAGGTCAATCTCGGCACCTTCGTCTATCACTTCGGCAACCGTGACGCCTTTATCGACGAGCTGGTGGAGCTCTGGTACGCCCCCCTCTATGACGAGCTCAAGACGGTGGCGGCCAAAGGCACCTATCCCTGTGCCCTCGCGACCTTCGAGGCGACCATGGAGGCGTTGATCGGACTGGTGGCGCGCCAGCGCGGCTTTATCAACCACCTGTTTGGCGATGCGCTGGCGGGCGAAGGGGCAGCCCAGCGCTTTCTGCTCAGTCTGCCGCGCCGCCATCCCCTGCTGCTGATCGAACAGGTGCGCACAGCGCAGGCGGAAGGGTCGCTGGTGGCGGGCCACCCGCTCCAGCTGATGATCTTCATCATGGGGTCGGTCGGCCTGCCGCTGGTGATCGCCGGCAGCGGTCGCCAGCTCGGTTGGCTGCCCCCGGAGGCGGCCCCCTTTCTGTCCCAGATAGACAACCCCGAGGCTGCCCGGCAACGCCTGGCATGGGCCCTGCGCGGCCTGCGCCGCACCGAAGGAGATCCCGCATGAAACAACGCATCGCACTCCTGGCCGTGCTGCTGACCCTGTTCAGTGGCTACCTTTGGTGGCAGGGCCGCCCCGAAGGAGACCCGGTATGAAACAACGCATCGCCATCTTGGCCGTGATGCTGGCGCTGATCGGCGGCTACCTCTGGTGGCAGGGCCGCCCGGCCGACGGCACCATCCTCTACGGCAACGTCGACATCCGCGATGTGAACCTGGCGTTCAGGGTCGGCGGCAGAGTCAGCGAGGTGCTGGTCGATGAGGGGGACGTCATCGAGGCGGGTCAGCTGCTGGCCCGTCTCGATCCCGTGCCCCTCGCCCACGAGCGCGACAGCGCCCGTGCCAACCTGGCCGCAATCGCAGCGGCCAACACCTTGATCCACAAGGGGTATCGCAGCGAAGAGCGCGATCGGGCACGGGCCGAGCTGGCCGCCGCCGAGGCGGCGGCGCTCGAGGCAGAGCAGCAGTGGCGTCGCCAGAGTGCGCTGGCGGCGACCGGTGCCATCTCTCGCGGTCAGCTCGATAGCGCTCGTTCCCAGCGGGATCAGACTCAGGCCCAGGTGCGCGCCACCCGCGAGCAGCTCGGTCAGCTCGAGACCGGCTACCGCCCGGAAGAGATAGCCCAGTCCGATGCCCAGCTACAGGGGGCCAAAGCGGCGTTGGCCAGTGCCGAGCTCGCACTCGCCGATGCTGTGCTGACAGCCCCGAGCGACGGCATACTCCTCACCCGCGCCATCGAGATCGGCAGCATGGTGCAGCCGGGGGCCACCGCCTTCAACCTCTCCCTGACCGCACCGGTCTGGGTGCGCGCCTATGTGGAGGAGCCCTGGCTCGGCCACTTCCCAAGCGGCGCCCGCGTGACCCTGACCACGGACTCGCGGCCGGACAAGCCCTATCAGGGCGTGGTGGGCTTTGTATCCCCCACCGCCGAGTTCACCCCCAAATCCGTGGAGACGCCGGATCTTCGCACTCACTTGGTCTACCGGCTGCGCATAGTGGTGCAGGATCCTGACTCTGCCCTGCTCCAGGGGATGCCGGTCACCGTCAGGCTGCAGCCATGAATGCCGCCATCCAGCTCACCGGGCTCACCAAGCGCTTCGGCGAGCGGGTCGCCCTCAACGCCATCTCGGCCACCATTCCGACCGGCTGCATCACCGGCCTGGTAGGGCCAGACGGGGCTGGCAAGAGCACACTGTTGCGCCTGCTGGCCGGCCTGCTGGTGCCGGAGGCCGGGGAAATCCGGGTGCTCGGGCTGGATCCGGTGCGCGAGGGAGATGCCCTGCGTCAGCGCCTCGGCTACATGCCCCAGCAGTTCGGGCTCTACGAGGATCTCAGCGTGCAGGAGAACCTCAGCCTCTATGCTGACTTGCGCGGTGTGCTGGAGCCCGAACGCACTCCCACCCTGGCGCGACTGCTCGCCTTCACCGATCTCGCCCGCTTCACCGCGCGGCCAGCGGGCAAGCTGTCGGGGGGGATGAAGCAGAAGCTGGGGCTGGCCTGCGCCCTGCTCGGCACCCCGGATGTGTTGCTGCTCGACGAGCCCGGGGTCGGGGTCGATCCCATCTCCCGCCGCGCCCTCTGGCAGATGGTGCGCGAGCTGGCCGAGGGAGGCATGACGGTGCTCTGGAGCACCGCCTACCTCGATGAGGCCGAGCTGTGCGATCACGTGCTGCTGATGGCGGACGGCGAGGTCCGCACCAGCGGCACGCCGGCCGACCTGATGGGCGCCATGGCGAGTCGCTGCTGGCTGCTGGAGGCAGGAGAGCTGGACGGCCGGGAGCGGCGGGCCCTGTTGCGCCGCGCCCTGGCCCACCCGGCCGTGATGGATGGCGCCGTGGCGGGGGAGCGGGTGCGCCTGCTGCTGCGCCCGGGCCAGATGCCGCCGCCCCTGGCGGAGCTGGGCCTCTTGGAAGGCGGCTTAGTGCCGACCCCTGCCCGGCTGGAAGATGCCTTTATCGATCTGCTCGGCGGCGGCCCAGGTGGGGAGTCCAGCCTGGCGCAGCTGATGCGCGAGGCCAGCCTGCCCGAGGGGGTCTCCCCGGAGGCGGTGATCGAGGCGCGCCGCCTCACCAAACGCTTCGGGGATTTCACCGCCACCGACGACGTCAGCTTCGCGGTGCGCCGGGGGGAGATCTTCGGCCTGCTCGGCCCCAACGGCGCGGGCAAGTCCACCACCTTCAAGATGGAGTGCGGCCTGCTGCGCCCGAGCAGCGGACAGGCGCTGGTGACCGGCATCGATCTGGCCCGCAGCCCCTCGGCGGCGCGTCAGCACCTCGGCTACATGGCCCAGAAGTTCTCCCTCTACAAGCAGCTCACCGTGGCCCAGAACCTGTCGTTCTTCGCCGGCATCTACGGCCTGTTCGGTCGCCAGCAGCAGACGCGCATCGACGCCATGGTGGAGGCGTTCGCCCTCGGCCCCTGGCTCGGCCAGCAGACGGAATCCCTGCCCCTTGGCCTGCGCCAGCGCCTATCGCTGGCCTGCGCCCTGCTCCACGAGCCGCCGCTGCTGTTTCTCGACGAGCCCACCTCAGGGGTCGATCCCGTCACCCGGCGGGAGTTCTGGTCCCACATCAATGCCCTGGCCGATCACGGGGTGACCGTGCTGGTCACCACCCACTTCATGGACGAGGCGGAGTATTGCGATCGCATCGCCCTCATCTACCGCGGTCGCCTGCTGGCCCTGGGCACCCCTGACGAGCTCAAGGGGTTGGCCGCCAAGGACACAAGCACCGCCTTGCCAACCATGGAAGAGGCCTTTATCACGCTAGTCGAGCAGGCCAGCGAGGAGGACGCATGAGCATCAACCGCCGCCGACTGCTGGCCCTGTGCCGCAAGGAGTCCCTGCAAATCGTGCGCGACCCCAGCAGCATCCTCATCGCCTTCATCATGCCCGTGGTGCTGCTGGTGGTGATGGGCTACGCCATCAACCTGGACGTGGACCACCTGCGGCTCGGCATCTGGCGCACCGATAGCGGCGCCCCGGCGGTGCGGCTGGAGCAGGCCCTTCGCGGCTCCACGGCGCTGGAAATCCACGGCGGCCCGAGCAAGGCGGCACTGCTCGCCAGCCTGGAGCGCGGCGAGATCCGCGGCCTGCTGGTGATCGATGACGGCTTCTCCGCCGCCCTGGCCAGTCAGGGGGATGGCACGCCGAAAGCCCTGCTGCTCACCGACGGCTCCGAACCCAACACGGCGAACTTCGTCACCCACTACGTGCAGGGGATCTGGCAGGGGTGGCTCGCCAGAGAGGGATTCTCCCTGCCGGTGGCGGTGGAGAGCCGCGCCTGGTTCAACCCGGCGCTGGTGAGCCGCAACTTCCTGGTGCCCGGGTCCATCGCCGTGGTGATGACCATCATAGGTGCCCTGCTCACCTCCCTGGTGGTGGCCCGGGAGTGGGAGCGCGGCACCATGGAGGCGCTGCTCGCCACCCCGGTGACCAAGGCAGAGCTGCTGCTCTCCAAGCTGCTGCCCTACTACGGGCTCGGCATCGCCGCCATGCTCATCTGCCTGCTCTTCTCGGTGGCCGTGATGGGGGTGCCCTGGCGCGGCTCGCTGATCTCCCTGTTCGTGCTCACCACCCTGTTTCTCGGCAGCGCCCTCGGGCTCGGGCTCTTTCTCTCCACCGTGATGCGCAGCCAGTTCAACGCCGCCCAGGCCGCCCTGACGGCGGCGTTTCTACCGGCCATGATGCTCTCGGGCTTCGTGTTCGAAATCGCCAGCATGCCGCCCCTGCTGCGCGCCATCACCCACCTGATCCCGGCCCGCTACTTCGCGAGCTCTCTGCAGACCCTCTATCAGGCGGGCAACGTGCTCTCCATCCTGCTGGTCAACACTGTCTGCCTGCTGCTGCTGGCCGCCTTCTGGCTGACCCTCACCGCCCGCAAGACGCGGCGCACTCTGGAGTAAACATGCTGATCCGACTCTGGTGGCTGATCCGAAAAGAGTTACAGGCCCTGATGGGCAATACCCAGGGGCGCTTCCTGCTCATCATGCCGGTGCTGCTGCAAACGGCCCTCTTCCCCTTCGCCGCCACCCTGGAGGTGACCGGCAACACGCTCGCCATCTACGACCAGGATGGAGGGGCGCAGAGCCGGGAGCTCATCGAGCGCCTCACCCACCTGCCCGCCTTCACCACAGTGATGACGGTGGCGGGCGAGACCGGGATGACAGATGCCATCACCGGGCAACAGGCGCTGATCGGCCTCATCATCCCGCAGGATTTCTCCCGCCGGCTGGCCAGGGGCGAACAGGCCAGGCTGCAACTCATCATCGACGGACGCCGCTCCAACGGGGGTCAGGTGGCGGCGGGCTACATCAATGAGGTCATCGCCCGCTGGCAGAGCGAGGGCAAGGCGCAGCCCGAACTGGCGGTGCGCCACCTCTACAACCCCAACATCGAGTTCAGCTGGCACATATTGCCCTCCCTGGTGGCCATCATCACCACGGTCGGCTGCCTCATCGTCACAGCCCTGTCGGTGGCACGAGAGCGAGAAGAGGGCACCTTCGATCAACTGCTGGTCTCCCCCCTCACCGCGGGCTGGATCATGGCGGGCAAGGCGGTACCCGGCATCCTAGTGGCGGTGGGCCAGGGCACCATAGTCGCGCTGGCGGCCCGCTTCCTCTATCAGGTGCCGTTTGGCGGCAGCACCACCTTGCTGATGGCGGGCATGGTTTGCTACGGCCTGGCGCTGGCGGGGATAGGGCTCTTCGTCTCGTCCCTCTGTTCGACTCAGCAGCAGGCGTTTCTCGGGGTCTTCTCCTTCATGGTGCCGGCGGTGATCCTCTCCGGTTATGTCTCCCCCATCGAGAACATGCCGCAGCTGTTCCAGTGGCTGGCGGCCGTGGATCCCCTCAGCCACTTCATCCTGCTGCTCAAGGGGGTCTTCCTCAAGGATCTCGGCTGGTCGGCGGCCTGGCCCCTGCTCTGGCCCCTGCTCGCCATCGCCGGTGTTACCCTCTCTCTGGCGCTGGCCATGTTCCGCCGCCATATCGCCTGATGACTCGGCCCCTGCCAGGGGTCGGCCTCTTGCCCGCCATGCTGGCACTCAACCGGGGCCGTGCCGGGCACGGAAACCGTCAACTGGTATACCCATTTATGCATAGGTTTGAATTTCCTCGAATTACCCCTGAGGAGATATATAAATAGACACTTGATTTACATCAATTGCCCACCGCCCCTAACTGGGTAGCCTAACGTCAGATTGATGTTTTATTACTCCAAAATTGAGGCAACCATGAGCAAAGTCAGACTGGTCGTTGTGGGCAACGGCATGGTGGGGCACCGCTTCATCGAAGAGCTGATCGAGCGGGCCGACCCGGGCCGCTACGAGATCACCGTCTTCGGTGCAGAACCCCGTCCCGCCTACGATCGCGTCCATCTCTCCTCCTACTTCTCCCATCACACCAGCGAAGATCTCTCCCTCGTCAAACCCGGCTTCTACGACAAGCACGGCATCCGCCTGCTGCTCGGCGAAGCGGTGAAAAAAATCGACAGAACGACCCGCGAAGTGCACTCCAACAAGGGCACTGTGGTCGGTTACGACAAGCTGGTGCTGGCCACCGGCTCCTACCCCTGGGTACCGCCCATCCAGGGCAGCCAGCACCACGAGTGCTTCGTCTATCGCACCATCGAGGATCTGAAAGCCATCCGCAGCGCCGCCAAGAGCGGCAAGAGCGGGGTGGTGATCGGGGGCGGTCTGCTTGGCCTGGAAGCCGCCGGCGCCCTCAAGGCACTGGGTCTCGAGACCCACGTGGTGGAGTTTGCGCCTGTGCTGATGGCCGAACAGCTCGACGGTCAGGGCGGCCAGCTGCTGCGCCGCAAGATTGAATCCATGGGCGTGCAGGTGCACACCAGCAAGAGCACCAGCGAGATCCTGATGCACGGCGGCCGCGACGCCCAGCACCGCCTCGCCTTCGCCGACGGCAGCCAGCTTGAAGTGGACGTGGTGGTCTTCTCCACCGGCATCCGCCCGCAGGATACCCTGGGCCGTTACTGTGAACTGGCCATCGCCGACCGGGGCGGCGTGCTGATCGACGATCACTGCCTCACCTCCGACCCCGACATCTACGCCATCGGCGAGTGCGCAGCCTGGCAGGGCCGCTTCTTCGGGCTGGTGGCACCGGGCTACAAGATGGCCCAGATCACCGTCGACCATCTGCTCGGCGGCGACAGCCGCTTTGAGGGGGCGGACATGAGCGCCAAGCTCAAGCTGCTCGGTGTCTCCGTCGGCTCCATCGGTGATGCCCATGGCCGCACCCCGGGCAGCCACAGCTATGTGTTCCAGGATGACCAGGCCGGCGTCTACAAGAAGATCGTGGTGAGCGAAGACAACAGCCGATTGCTCGGCGCCGTGTTGGTGGGTGACGTGGATGACTACGGCAACCTGCTGCAGCTGATGCTCAACGCCCTGCCGCTGCCGAGCCACCCGGATACCCTGATCCTGCCCGCCTACGCCGGTGCCAAGCCGACACTGGGGGTGGATGCCCTGCCTTCAACCGCCCAGATCTGCTCCTGCTTCGACGTCTCCAAAGGCGACATCGCCCAGGCGGTGGCCGAGGGTCACACCACGCTGGCCGCCATCAAGGCGCACACCAAGGCCGGTACCGGCTGCGGCGGCTGCGTGCCGCTCATCAGCCAGGTGCTCAACGCCGAGCTGGTGAAGCAGGGCATCGAGGTCAACAACCACCTCTGCGCCCACTTCCCCTACTCCCGTCAGGAGCTGTTCCACCTGGTCAAGGTGGAGGGGATCAAGAGTTTCGACGAGCTGCTGGCAAAGCACGGTCACGGCCATGGCTGCGAGGTGTGCAAACCGACCGTCGGCTCCATCCTCGCCTCCTGCTGGAACGACTATGTACTGAGCCCGCTCAATACCCAGCTGCAGGACACCAACGACATCTTCCTCGGCAACATGCAAAAGGACGGCAGCTACTCCGTCATCCCGCGCATGGCCGGCGGTGAAGTGACCCCGGAAGGGCTGCTGGCGGTGGCCGAAGTGGCCCGCGACTACAAGCTCTACACCAAGATCACCGGCGCCCAGCGCATCGGCCTGTTCGGGGCCCAGAAGGATGACCTGCCCGCCATCTGGCGCAAGCTGCTGGCGGCGGGCTTCGAGACCGGTCAGGCCTACGCCAAGGCGCTGCGCATGGCCAAGACCTGCGTCGGCAGCACCTGGTGCCGCTTCGGCGTGCAGGACAGCGTCGGCCTCGGGGTCTTCCTCGAGAACCGCTACAAGGGTATTCGCACCCCCCACAAGATGAAGTTCGGTGTCTCCGGCTGTACCCGTGAATGTGCGGAAGCCCAGGGCAAGGACGTCGGCATCATCGCCACCGATGCCGGCTGGAACCTCTATGTAGGCGGCAACGGCGGCATGAAACCGCGCCACGCCGACCTGCTCGCCTCGGATCTGGACAGAGAGAGCCTAATCAAGCTGATCGACCGCTTTATGATGTTCTACGTCACCAGCGCCGACAAACTGCAGCGCACCTCGGTCTGGCTCGGCAACCTGGAAGGGGGCGTCGACTACCTGCGCGAAGTGATAGTCCACGACAAGCTGGGACTGAATGCCACCCTGGAGCACGACATCCAGGTGCTGATCGACAGCTACGAATGCGAATGGTCGCGCACCCTCAACGAAGAGGAAGCGCTCAAGCGTTTCAGCCACTTCATCAACAGCGACAAGCGCGACCCGGACGTCCAGTTCGTCAGCGAGCGCGACCAGCACCGACCGGCCACCCCGGCCGAGCGCATCCCCGTCTACCAGATCGAGGTGGAGACCAAATGATGAAACTTGCCTGCCAACGCAATGACATCCTGTCGGGCTGCATGGACGTTTGCGCCCTGCTCGATAGCCAGTTCATCCAACTCGATGTGGAGATTAAGCGATGAAACTTGCCTGCCAACTCAACGACATCATGCCGGGAACCGGTGTTTGTGCCCTCCTTGAAGGCCGCCAGATCGCCCTGTTCCGCCCGAGCGCGGCGGCCGAGGTGTTCGCCATCGACAACCGGGATCCCTTCTTCGCCGCCAACGTGCTGTCGCGCGGCATCATAGGTGAACACGAGGGTGAGCTCTGGGTCGCCAGCCCGCTCAAGAAGCAGCACTTCCGTCTGCGCGACGGCCACTGCCTCGAGAACGCCGCCATGTCGGTGCAAAGCTATCCCGTTGAAGTACGCGACCAGCAGGTCTGGGTCGCCGTCTGATGCCGACAAACCCCAGATCCATGTCGGTACAGGGCTACGTCCCCGTCAAAGTACGTGATCAACAGATCTAGGTCGCCGTCTAACACCATGCATATCAGGGCTGCCCGCGGGCGGCCCTCTTGAAGGAAATAAAGATGTATACCGAAACCATCAACAAGTGCGCCGCCAACGCGGCCCGCATCAACCGCTTCGAGCGCAGCGACAAGCTCGGCTTCTGGCTCAGCTCCGCCATGGCGGGGGCCTATGTGGGCCTTGGCATCATCCTCATCTTCACCCTGGGCAACCTGGTGGACCCGAGCATCCGTCCGCTGGTGATGGGAGCCACCTTCGGCATAGCCCTCACCTTAGTGATCATCGCCGGCTCGGAGCTGTTCACAGGCCACACCATGTTCCTCACCTTCGGGGTGAAGACCGGCAAGATCGCCATGGCCGATCTGCTGCGCATCCTGCCGCAAACCTGGGCCGGCAACCTGCTCGGCTCCATCGCGGTGGCGCTGATCTACTCCTACGGCGGCAGCCTGCTGCCGGACGCAGGCAGCCTGGCGCACAAGGTGGCGCTGGCCAAGACCCAGGCACCGGCGCTGACCCTGTTCATGAAGGGCGTGCTGTGCAACTGGCTGGTCTGCCTCGCCATCTGGATGGCGCTGCGCACCGAGGGTGCCGCCAAGTTCATCGCCATCTGGTGGTGTCTGCTGGCCTTCATCGCCTCCGGCTACGAGCACTCGGTCGCCAACATGACCCTGTTCGCCCTCTCCTGGTTCGGTGCCCACTCCGAGGCCTACACCCTGGGCGGTATCGGCCACAACCTGCTGTGGGTGACGCTCGGCAACACCGTCTCCGGCGCCCTCTTCATGGGCCTCGGCTACTGGTATGCCACCCCCAAGGCTGAGCGCCCGGTCGCGGTGAGCGACGCCACCACCACCATCAGCCAGACCCAAACCGCCTGATCAGGAGGCCCCATGGACTACTTGCCCATCTTTTGCCGACTCGACAACAAACCCGTGCTGCTGGTCGGCGGCGGCGAGGTAGCGGAGCGCAAGGCGCGCCTGCTGCTGGATGCCGGTGCCCAGCTCACAGTGGTCGCGCCCGAGCTCGACCCCGAGCTGGCGGAACTGGCTGCCAACGGCGGCATCGAGTGGCTGGCCGGTGAATTCGCGCCGCAGCAACTGGCGGGCAAGTGGCTGGTGGTGGCCGCCACCGATCGGCGCGAGGTGAACGCGCTGGTCTACCAGAGCGCGAATCAGGCGCGGATCTTTGCCAACGTGGTGGATGACCCGAAACGCTCCAGCTTCATCATGCCGTCGATCATCGACCGCTCGCCGCTGATGGTAGCCATCTCCTCCGGCGGCAAGGCACCGGTGCTGGCCCGCTTGCTGCGGGAAAAACTCGAGGCCCTGCTGCCACAACATCTGGGGGCCGTGGCGACCTTCGCTGGCAGCCTGCGGGAGCGGGTCAAGACCCGCTTCGCCAGCATGGGCGAGCGGCGCCGCTTCTGGGAACGGCTGCTCGGGGCAGACCGGCTCGGGCAGGCGTTGGCGCGGGGGGATAGCGCCTCTGCCCACCAGCTGGCCGACAGCCTGTTTGCCGATGAAAGCCAGACCGGAGGCGAAGTGGTGCTGGTGGGAGCAGGCCCCGGCGACCCGGGCCTGCTCACCCTGCACGCTCTGCGCCAGATGCAGCAAGCGGACGTGGTGGTCTATGACCGGCTGGTCTCGGACGAAGTGATGGCACTGGTGCGCCGGGATGCCAAACGCATCTTCGTCGGCAAGCAGGCGGGCAATCACTGCGTGCCGCAGGAGGGGATCAACCAGCTCTTGCTGGACGAAGCGAAGAAGGGGCAGCGGGTGGTACGGCTGAAGGGGGGTGACCCCTTCATCTTCGGCCGTGGCGGCGAGGAGCTGGAGACGCTGGTCGGCAGCGGCATCGGCTTTCAGGTGGTGCCGGGGATCACGGCGGCCAGCGGCTGCGCGGCCTACGCCGGTATTCCGCTGACCCATCGCGATCACGCCCAGAGCGTGCGCTTCGTCACCGCCCACGGCAAAGGGGGCGCCCGGGATCTCGACTGGCCGCTGCTGGCCAGAGACAAACAGACCCTGGTGTTCTATATGGGGCTTTCGTCTTGCGCCGTGATCCGCGAGCAGCTGCTGACCCACGGCAAGGGGGGCGACACCCCGGTGGCGCTGATCGAGCGCGGCACCCAGCCGAGCCAGCGGGTCATTCGCGGCACCCTCGACCAGTTACCCGAGCTGGCGGCCGGGGTCGAGAGCCCAGCCCTCATCATGGTGGGATCCGTGGTGACGCTGGCCGACCAGCTCGCCTGGTTCGGTCAGAACAATGCCCCTCTGGCGGCGGTGGCATCCGCCTGATGGAGTCCTCCCGCGCCCCTTTTTGACGACGCCGCCCTGGGGCGGCGTCTTTTTTACTGTTCTGACTGTCATAACCTCTTGTTTTGAATTTGGTATCCTATGGAGCAAGGCCATCCGGCCAACCGAATTCAGGAATCTTGTTGCATGTCTCTCCCCCCCAAGAACAGCGCCAAACAGCGTGAACACGACAGAGCCCGCATCCTCACCCTGCTGCTGGCCGACGATGCCCTCACCGACAGCCTGCTCGATCCCCAAGGGGTGCAGGACGCCGAGCTGCGGGATCAGACCAGCGAGCTGACGCGCCTGGTCAACAGCCTGCCGGCCGCCGACGTCGCCGATGCCCTGGAGTCCCTGCCGCCGGACGAGCGCCAGGTGCTGTGGCAGCAGGTGGACCCGGAGCGCCACGGCCAGATCCTGGTGGAGGCGTCTGAGACGGTGTGGGACAGCCTCATCAGCGGCATGAGCGACAAGGCACTGCTGCACGCCCTGCGCACTCTCGACATCGACGATCAGATCTACCTCGGCCAATACCTGCCCCGCAACCTGATGGGCCGGCTGCTCACCTCCATGGCCCCTGACCAGCGCGACCGGGTGCGGGAGGTGATCCGCTACGGCAAGCACACGGTCGGCGCCATGATGGACTTCGAGCTGATCACGGTGCGGGCCGACATAAGCCTGGCGACTGTGCAGCGCTATCTGCGCCAGCTCGGCAAGATCCCCGCCAACACCGACAAGCTGTTCGTCACCGACAGACGCAACCGGCTGCAGGGGGAGCTGCCCCTCACCACAGTGCTGCTGCACAAGCCGGAGACCAAGGTGGAAGACGTGATGGAGAAGAACCCCGTCACCTTCGATCCGGAAGACAACGACGAGGCGGCGGCTCGTACCTTCGAGCGGGACGATCTCGTCTCCGCTGCCGTGGTGGATGGCAAGGGCAAGCTGATGGGGCGGCTCACCGTCGCCGAAGTGGTGGACCTGGTCTATGAGGAGAGCGACACCGATCTGCGCCGCATGGGGGGGATCAGCGAGGAAGAAGACGTGTTCGCCCCTGTCGCCAAGGCGGTCAAGACCCGCTGGGCCTGGCTGGCGCTGAACCTCTGCACCGCTTTCGTGGCCTCCCGGGTCATAGGCCTGTTCGAGCACAGCATCTCGCAACTGGTGGCGCTGGCGGCCCTGATGCCCATCGTCGCGGGGATAGGCGGCAACACGGGCAACCAGACCATCACCATGATAGTGCGGGCCTTGGCGCTGCAGCACATCCAGCCGGGCAACGTCTCCTTCCTGCTGTGGCGGGAGCTGGGCGTGGCGCTGATCAACGGTCTGGTGTGGGGCGGCACCATGGGGGTCGCGACCTACTTCCTCTATCAGGATGCGGCACTGGGCGCCGTGATGACGCTCGCCATGGTGCTGAACCTGCTGGTGGCGGCCCTGATGGGGGTCATCATCCCCATGACCATGAGTCGGCTGGGGCGGGATCCAGCGGTGGGGGCCAGTGTGATGATCACCGCCATCACCGACACCGGCGGCTTCTTCATCTTCCTCGGTCTGGCGACCCTGTTCCTGCTCTAACCCCTGATGGCAGCCACCAGGGTGCCCGGCCCTGGTGGCCTCAGACCCCGGTAGCCCCGGATGGCAGGCCTTTGCCCCACGTAGGAATCCGGGGGCGTCGCCGCGACAAAAACGGGGATTCCCGCCTCTGGGCAAGGAATAGTCGTTGAAATGCCAACCCCACTCCTTATACTGGATCCACCTGTTTCCAGCGGTGGATCTGACACAATGGAATACAACACTTCAGAACTGTGCGACATCTATCAGGACATGGTGGATGTACTCGAACCCATGCTCTGCTCCTTCGGCGGCCGTGCCTCTTTCGGCGGCGTCATCACCACGGTCAAGTGCTTCGAATCGAACGGCCTCATCCGTGAAGTCGTCAAAGAGAACGGCGTCGGCCGCGTGCTGCTGATCGACGGCGGCGGCTCCATGCGCCGGGCCCTGATCGACAGCGAGATCGCCACCACGGCGGCGGAAAACGAGTGGGAAGGCATCGTCTGCTACGGCTGCGTGCGCGAGGTCGACATCCTGGAAGATCTCGACATCGGCATCCAGGCCCTGGCCGCCATCCCGGTCGGTGCCGATCATAAGGATGTGGGAGAGACGGATCTGCCGGTCAACTTTGGCGGTGTCACCTTCCTGCCGGACGATCACCTCTACGCCGACACCACAGGGGTGATCCTCTCACCCGATGCGCTCGATATCGAATAAGCAGACACAGACTGAAGATGGGAGCCTAGGCTCCCATTTTTATGGCTGCAACTTGCTGAAAAACAGACAAAAAAAGAGGGCCAGTAAACAACTGGCCCCTTAACTGGAAGCAATGTGAGCAATGTCGTGCCTTCACAAGAAGTCCATCACGTTGGAACGAATGAAGTCTTTCCCGGAAAACAAGGTAACAATAATCATTCTCATTTAACTGTGCAAGCCTTATTTGTAAAAAGTGCAAAAAAAATGACCACCGCGCGGGTGGTCATTCTCGTCAGGCTTGTCGTGTAGCCGTTTTCAGACTGGCCAGGCCGGCCTCCCCCACCAGCTTGCGGCTGAGGTAGCGCAGCAGCACGCCGTAGAGTGGTACAAACAATCCCAGGCTTATCAGCAGCTTGAATACGTAATCCACGGTCGCGATCTCGACCCAGTGCTCGGCCATGAAGGGATCCGTGCTGCGCCAGAAGGCGATGCTGAAGAAGGCGATGGTATCCACCAGGTTGCCAAACAGGGTCGAGGCCGCCGGTGCCACCCACCAGGCCCTGAGCAGTCTCAGGCGGTTGAACACCACCACGTCCATGAACTGGCCCACCAGATAGGCCATGAAGCTGGCCAGGGCGATGCGCGCCACGAAGAGGTTGAACTCCGCCAGATTGCCCATGCCCTGATAACTGCCTTCGAAGAAGAGCACGGAGAGCACATAGGAAACGGCCAGGGCCGGCAGCATCACGGTCTGGATGATCTTGCGGGCCAGTCCGGCACCGAAGATCCGCACCGTCAGATCGGTGGCCAGGAAGATGAACGGGAAGCTGAAGGCACCCCAGGTGGTGTGGAAGCCAAAGATGGTGATCGGCAGCTGCACCAGGTAGTTGCTGCTGGCGATGATCAGAATGTGGAACAACGAGAGACGCACCAGCGCCGTCTGGTGCTGAGCAGGGGTCAGATTCATATTGTGACCTTTTTGGTTAATGGGGTTAGGGAACCCATACCGCCACCATGGCGATAATTGAGGGGCGAGATTATACGCCCCGACGCGGATAGTTCAATCCTTATGCGATGAGACGGCTGAGTGCTGATGGCCGAGCCAGAGCACCACCTCCCTGTCGTCCGGGTGTGTCGCCTCCAGCCAGCAGCCGCTGTGCTGCTCATACTCCAGCCGCAACCGGCTGCCTTCGAACTCCAGCAGCCAGCTGTGGCGATCCGCTCCCCACTCCCGCTCGAGCGGTATAAGCTCCCACCCCTCGACCAGCGCCTCGGCAAGAGCCGGGAAACTGTCCCAGTCAAGGCCTGGGCAGGCCAGCAACACCACCCCGGCCTCCCGATCCGTCTGCATGACACGCCAGTTCATTCTTCACCCCTCAACTGCTGCAAGAGAGCTCGCCACCGCAATACCACTGGGGCACCGGGGTCGCCAGATCCTCGTATTCCGGCTGCTCGTCATAGGGGCGCTGCAGGGCGGCAAACAACCGCTCGAACGGCGCCATGCTCCCCGTCTCGGCGGCGTCTATCACCTGCTGGGCCAGGGCATTGCGCAGCACGTACTTGGGATTGACGGCATCCATCCGCACCTTGCGCGCCCCATCCTGACTCCCTTCACGGACCAGCCGCTGTCGATAGGCTTCGAGCCACTCCTGCCAGGCGGCCGGGTCCGGCAGCAGCGCCAGCAGGCTGGTGGGCCACTCCCCCTGGGTGGTCAGCTCACCCAGGCGACGCAGGAAGAGGTGATAGTCCACCCGATGCGCCGCCAGCAACTGGAATAGCTGGCGGAACAGGGCAGGATCTTCATCCTCCCAGGTCTCCAGGCCGAGCCGGGCGCGCATCAGTTCGGAGTAGTGCAACATCAGCTGATGCTCGTACTGGGCCAGGGCCGCCGCCAGGGCGTCGCCGTCCACCTGATCCGCCAGCGCCTGGGCCAGCTTCTGCAGGTTCCAGTAACCCACCGCCGGCTGCTGATCCAGGGCGTAGCGGCCACCCGGATCCGAGTGGTTGCAGACAAAGTCCGGCACATAGGCATCGATGAAACCGTAGGGGCCGTAATCCAGGGTCAGCCCGAGCAGGGACATGTTGTCTGTGTTCATCACCCCGTGACAGAAGCCCGCCGCCTGCCACTTGGCGATGAGGCGCGCGGTGCGCCGTACCACCTCGGCGAACAGCTCGGCACCGCTTTCCAGTTCGGGGAAGTGGTGACGCAGCAGATAATTGATGAGAGCCGGGATCTTCTCCCCCTGGCTGCTCCAGGCGAAGTACTCGAAGTGGCCGAAGCGCAGGTGGCTGGGCGCTGTGCGCAGCACTGTCGCACCGCTCTCGACCTGCTCCCGGTAGACGGGTTCGTCACTCCCCACCAGCACCAAGGCCCGGGTGGTCGGAATGCCGAGGGCATGGAGCGCCTCGGAGGCGAGGTATTCGCGGATGCTGGAGCGCAGCACGGCACGGCCGTCGCCGAAGCGGGAAAACGGCGTCTTGCCCGCCCCCTTCAGGTGCAGATCCCAGCGCTGACCATCCGGCGCCAGCTGCTCCCCCAGCAGCAGGGCGCGGCCATCCCCCAGGCGCGGGCTGTAGCCACCGAACTGGTGCCCCGCATAGACCTGGGCCACCGGCTGCATACCCGGCAACGGCTGCCCCAACCCGCAGCAGGCGAGCCAGTCAGCCTCACCGATCCCGTCCAGCCCCAGGTCCCGCAGCAGCCCCTGATTGAGGTGCAGCAACCTGGGTTCACGCAGAGGCTGAGGGGCCACGGGCTCGCAGGCCCAGGGCAGTTCGGTGGCGAAAGTGTTGATCAGCTTCATGGTGGTGTGGTTCGTCCCTGCGTATGCTCGTGTCACTCTTTATACCGCCGTCTGCCCGCTCAGGCTAACAGGCGATCGCGCTATTTCATTTCACGGAGAAAACAATGCAAAAATGGATATATGCCCTGCCCCTGCTGGCACTGGCCTGGGGACATCAGGTCAAGGCCGCCGACATCGAAGCGGGCAAGGCCAAGGCGACTGTCTGCGTCGCCTGTCATGGGGTGGATGGCAAGGCGAGTGTCCCCGTCTATCCCCATCTGGCCGGACAGAACGCTGCCTATCTGCTGAAACAGATGAAAGCCTTCAAGGAGGGTAGCCGCACAGAGCCATTGATGGCACCCTTCATGGCGATGCTGACCGAGGCGGATATGGAGAATCTGGCGGCCTATTATGCCAGCCTGAAGTAGCCTGGCGGCGCCCTATCCCCGATGCGGTCGATCACGCTTCGTTAATCGACCCTAGCGGCGGCAGTAGTCGATGATAAGGTCCATAAAGGCCTCGCCGAAGCGCTCCAGCTTGCGGTGACCGACACCGATGACCGTCAGCATCTCGTCATCGGCATAGCCACTGACCCCATCTCCACCAGGGTCGACCCTACCGGCGGCAATACTCGATGATAAGGTCCATAAAGGCCTCTCCGAAGCGCTCCAGCTTGCGGTGACCGACACCGTTGATGGCCAGCATCTCGTCCTCGGTCATCGGCATCAGCTGGGCCATTTCCACCAGGGTCGCGTCGTTGAACACCACGTAGGGCGGCACCTCTTCATCCTCGGCAATCTGCTTGCGCAGAGCCCGCAGCTCCTTGAACAGCCGCTTGTCGTAGTTGGCATTGTCGAGCAGGCCGCTGCGCTTCTCCTTGCGGCTGGAGATGGGCTGCAAGCGCGGCACCGCCAGGGCCAGCGTCGTCTCGCCGCGCAGCACGGGGCGGGCCGCCTCGGTCAGCTGCAACACCAGATTGCGAGTGATGTTCTGGGTCAGCAGCCCCTTGTGGATCAGCTGGCGGATCACGCTCATCCAGTATTCGTGGCTCTGATCCTTGCCGATGCCGTAGGTCGACAGCTTGTCGTGACCGTGATCCTTGATGCGCTGGTTGAGCGAGCCCCTGAGCACCTCCACCACATAACCCACCCCGAAGGCCTGACCCACCCGCCAGACGCAGGAGAGCGCCTTCTGGGCATCCTCGGTGCCGTCATAACTCTTGGGCGGGTCCAGGCAGATGTCGCAGTTGCCGCACGGCTTGTCGTTGTACTCGCCGAAATAGTTGAGCAGCACCTGACGGCGGCAGGTCTGCGCCTCGGCGAAGGCCGCCATCACGTTGAGCTTGTACTGCTCCACCTGCAACTGCTGGGGATTCTCTATGTTGTCGAGCAGGCGTCGCACCCGGCCAATGTCGGCGGGATCATATAGCAGCAGTGCCTCGGCGGGGGTACCGTCACGGCCGGCCCGGCCGGTCTCCTGATAGTAGGATTCGATATTCTTGGGGATGTCGTAGTGCACCACGAAGCGCACGTTGGGCTTGTCGATCCCCATGCCAAACGCCACCGTCGCCACCACTATCTCGACATCGTCCTTGAGGAAGGCATCCTGGGTGCGCAGCCGCTGATCCAGCGGCAGGCCCGCATGATAGGGCGATGCCTTGCAGCCATGGCGGGAGAGCCTCTCTGCCACTTCCTCCACCCGGTTGCGGCTGGAGCAATAGACGATGCCGCAGTTGCCCTTCTGGCTCTGCACGTAGCGCAGCAGTTGCTCGGCCCCCTTGAACTTCTCCACCAGGCTGTAACGGATGTTGGGCCTGTCGAAGCTGGCGGTGTGAATGAAGGGATCGTTGAGTTCCAACCGATGCAGCATGTCGCTGCGGGTCGCCTCGTCGGCAGTGGCGGTGAGCGCCACCACAGGCACCTGGGGGAACCACTGCTTGAGCCGCCCCAGCGCTGCGTATTCGGGCCGAAAATCGTGGCCCCACTGGGAGACGCAGTGGGCCTCGTCGATGGCGAACAGGCCGAGGGGCAACTCTGCCAGTCGATCCAGAAACTCGTGCTGCAGCAGCCGTTCGGGGGAGACATAGACCAGCTTGATCTCGCCACGGCGCATGGCGGCAAAGTTCTGGACCATCTCCTCCCGGCTCAGGGCGGAGTTGATATAGACCGCCGCTACGCCGTTGGCCCGCAGGCTGTCCACCTGATCCTTCATCAGCGAAATGAGGGGCGAGACCACCACTCCGAGCCCGGGGCGGAGCAGCGCCGGGATCTGGTAACAGAGGGACTTGCCGCCACCGGTGGGCTTGAGCACCAGGGCATCGCGCCCCGCCACTATCTGCTCGATGATCTCGAGCTGGCCCGGCCGAAATTGCTGGTAGCCGAAGACCGCCTGCAGCAGGGCAAGGGGGGTATCGGGCAAGGTGTCGGCAATGGCGGTCATGGGCTCTCCTTTGGGGTCGCCATTCTAAAGCAGCCGCCGCCCACAATAAACCTGCCATTGCGACTGTTAAGGAAGTGTTGCAGACTGGCTGGAGTTTTTACTCGGCTTTGATGACAGGGATCGGTATCAGAGAATGAAACAGATGTTGAAGAAGATGGCGCTCAGTGGCATTGCCAATCTGTTCGCCGAGAAGATGCCGTTCAACAAGCTCATCGGCATGCAGGTGACCCACTATGACTTCGAGAAAGTGGAGCTGCGCATCAAGATGGATGACAAGCTGATCGGCAACCCCTTCCATAACATCTTGCACGGCGGCGTCACCGCCAGCCTGCTGGATGTGGCCGGTGGCATGATAGTCGCCGCTTCCTGCATCGACGAGCTGGAGGATTTCTCCCCCAGCTACCTCAAGGAACGCTTTTCCCGCCTCGGCACCATAGACCTGCGAATCGACTATCTGCGACCCGGCCGCGGCAACGAGTTCATCGCCACCGCCCACATCATCCGCGCCGGTAGCAAGGTCGCCGTCGCCCGTATGGAACTGCACAACGAAGAAGGGACCCACATCGCCTTTGGCACCGGCACCTACCTGGTCGGCTAATGGCCTTTATTGCATAAAAAGTGCGCATCTAAGCTGATTTTAATCATTAGAATTGTTACCCCCCTCCACCGGCCAGGGTCCATACTGAAAGTCGGGATTGTGTGCAGAGGGAGGATTGCAGACGATGAGCGCGATGCTGGCTACCAAACCATCCAGAGCCTTGTTGACACAGCTCGAGTCTATGCGCGAAGAAGTGCAGACACCCGAGTGCCATCACTGGTTGGAACAGGAGCTGGAGGGGTATTCTCTCTGTGCACCCCTGCCTTGGTATCGCATCATTGCCTGTCGGCAACGCGGTCACTTCCTGAATCTGAAGACGGGGAAATATCTGACTTGCCACATCGGCAGCCAAACGCTAAGCCAACGCGACCTGGCCCAAGTTCAGTTCATCTATGCCCGTGAACCCGCCGCCCACTATCTACTGCGTCATGATCCCGGTATCGAACCCTGGCCAGAGCAACTGCTGGAAGCGTATCGAGAGCAGTTGATCCCCGGCCATCTCTGCCTGCAGGCCTGGCATGAGCCCGTGTCTTCGCTGCGTTCACAACTGATGGAGGGAATAGCACATTTCATTAGTGAGTACCCCAAGCATGCGGCTCTGCAAACTCAGCACGGCTTCAAGGCATTGCGGCATCAACACTGGCATATCTGATCATGCGCCCCGGGCGCAAGGAGGGCACCATCGACAAGACCCACAACGAGATTGCCACAATCTAGAGTGCCGGAGTCAGGATCAGACTCCACCTGTAGGGCCACCGAGCGGTGGCCCTTTTAATGGGCGGCATTCCGCACCGGGCAACCTCCTCTGCATACCATCATGCGTCTGCCTATCACGGCCAAGGCAAATAGCCCAATGCGAAAGACAACTCATTGAACCCCATGCGACTCACCAACACAGAGCAGCATTGTGAGCCACGGCAAGGCGGATCTTTGAGGTTTTGGCCGCGCAGGGCCTCGATGATCTGAGGGCTGATGAGCTGGCGATCGGGAGATAATCTGGGCGCAAGGCACATCGCACCATAGGTGCACCCCGATGAGGTGAACATTGAATTTGCCTGCCAGCTCAGGCCAGGCCAGGCAGCCGATTGCAATGGCTGGCGCCTTGGTGCCATGCCGTATGTCGCGACGGCAGAGGAAGCAGTGGGAAGCACAGGTAGTCAGCCCCGCAACGTTTGACATGCCAACACCATGTTCCTGCTTCATTATGTCATCACTATGTCATCGCGTCGTACTGCATCGTGCTTTGCACCGCCTCTGGCGCGAGCAGTACGGTCACCACCTGTCGTGCTGCCAGCCGCAAGTCACCTTCACCGAGGATCGCAGACACAAAGAAGAGGGGCCCGCTTGTGTCGGGCCCCTCGGTTGAACGCAACGATGCTACACCGTTACGGTCCAGTGCACAGATAGTTGTTGTTGTACTGGTCCAGTGTCGTGGCGAGGTTGTTTGCCTCGGCCGCGAATTGGCCCTTCTTCGGATAATCCCCCATCCCGGTGAAGTTCACCGCGTAGCTGGGCGGCGGTCCATCAAGAATGGCTTGGCCTGCAACCATCGCTGTGACGGCATTCGGACACTGACCCGCCCCGGCTTGCACGTTCAGCTTCGCAGCCAGCAGTTGCGCTGCCATGTTGAACGCCGGATCACTCGACTTCTGCTTGCCGCTCCCGACATCCTGCTTGCTCAGGATACGCACGGCCTCCTGGCAGGTATCCACGAACAGGTTGCCGATATAGACCCCGCCACCGACAAAGGAGGCCAGCGTCTGATCAAGCACGGGTTCCTGTTTGCCATTGGATTTGGCGCAGGACGCCCAGTTCCGCCAGAAACCGATGGTCAATGCACGGCCACCTGGGGGCGGTGTGTTGTCGATATTGAACACCTTCGTTTCACCCGGCCCCACCTCGAAGTCGCCACAGAGAATACTGTTGTCGATATTCGGGTTGATGACTACGCCATCCGGTGGCATGAACGCATTCGGAACAAAGGTTCCGAAGCTGCTGAGCCACCCCGGCAGCATGATCTCGCAGATCTGATAGGTCTGGCCTGGGATGAGCTCCTGCGTAAACACCAGGGTGCCGCCGTTCCCGGCATTGGCCGACATCGACTCCAGGGTCTCGCCGACGGAGAAGGTGGTAGCCCCCTGCCGCAGCACGAAGGTAAACGAGTAGCTGCCCAAGTCGGGGAGGCCATTCATGGTCTTGAGGACTTGTGCCCTGCCGCGTTCACGGTTCAGGAACGAACAGGAGAAGACCTTGCCTGCATCCTCCGGGTAGTCGACCACGAAGTCGCAGACCTTGTCCTGAATCGGCGAATCCGGGTTGGCCGAAACCAGATCCCAACCCGCCTTGGCCGTCTCGACCACGGTATAGGTACCCTCGCTAGTGAGGAGCAGATCGAGGCCAGCGGTCTGGAACATCGAAGGGCCCGCACCCGCACCGACATCTTGCATACTCAACAGCCCGCCATCCGGACCATACAACTTGAAGGTCCAGTAGTAGTCGTCATCCGAGTTTTCGAGTACCGGCTCAGTGGTCTTCTGCACCTGCGCCTTGGCCGGTTCGGTTGTTGGCACATTCTGGAAGTCGACAGTTGCCGAACAATGGGTCGCGATGCCGTCTTCGAGCTGGAGATCCACCGTCCTGGGGTTCGGATACTCGGCTGGGTCGCGCGGGTCAGCCAGACCGACAGGGACGCCAGTGTCACTGCCTGCGGCGAAGAACACGCTGCTCACCTCTTCGACATAATAGGTGTCGGGAACCAGGCCCCACGCCGTGACGGATTGCGTCGTCGCGCCTCCCCCCGTGAAGGTAATGACCTTGGTCTTGCTGAACGATCCATCATTGGCTCGGGTAATGTGGAATGTCACCTCGAGTTTTTCACCCGCATCAAGGAAGTTGGGGATGCTCTTCTCAATCATGAGCTTGGCCATGACCGATGAGGCGATCGGGATCTGCAGTTCGTTGGTGCTGGCAGCAAATCCGTCCGAGGCGGTCAGGTAGGCGGTGTCTCTCAACATGCCCGTCGTGACGCGTTTGGGATCGTCGAGATAAACCATCTTGTCAAAGGTGATGGAACCACTGTCTGTCTGGCCAGTCGTCTGCCACCCTACCTCGCCGTCCGTCTGCGTGTCCGCAATGTAGCCATCCAGGAAGTCGCCGAATGACGGGACTCCGACCGCATACATCAGACCCATGCCGTCGATCTCCTCCACGTCCTTGATGGTCGTCGAAGCATTGGTGACCTCACCCTGCTGGATCTGGGCGTTCGCGACCGCCGTCGTGGTGCCCGGGACCGGGATGCCAGTTGCCTTGTCCGTATAGGTCCCTGATACCTCGTTGTGCAGCCAGTCGCCAACCTTGCCCGCCGTCGCTGCGTCGAATTCGACCGTGAATTCGGCAACCATGCCATTGAAACCGGCAGCGAGGTCGAATGGACCCTCGTTATAGGTATCGAGCAGGGTACCGGTGTTGTCCGAACCCTTGTACAGCTTGTCGGTCAACTCGACGGTGATCGTACGCGCGGCTGGATTCTTCGCATTCAACACTATGTTGACCGCAACCTTGCCACCGATGACTTCCGCCTTGGTCCAGGTGACCGTGATCTGGACGGGAAGGGACGTCGGCGCATCACTGCGGCAGACGTTGCCAAAGTCCAGCGAGTCTTCGGTCCCCTTGGAGATATTCCAGGTCTGCTCCGCGCCCTGGTGGGCCGTCATCGTCTTGGAAATCTCCTGCGGCTCGATCTCCTTCACCGGGATGGAGACGTCGCGTGCACCAGCCCCTCCAGTGCCGAGATCTTCGGCCAGGAGATTGGCGTGCAGCGATGAACCCGGGAACAGGTGCGATCCCAGGGCCAACCGGCCGTAATAGTCATAGACACAGGTGGTATTTTTCGCCTGTGTGACCGTGATCAGTCGGTAAATGGAAATGTCTGTGCCGCCGATGCCGGGGTTCTTGGGGGTTTGCGGCGTCGACTGTGCTGCCGCACAGGACGCACTCGATTTGCCCACATTCAGTACCGGGGCCGAAATAATGTCATATCCGGGTTTGCCTGCATCCTCGTTGTCCAGTACCACACCAAGGGTGTACATCTGGCTGGCAGGGGCGGAATTACCGGCCTGCAGCGTGATGCGATAAGGAACGAGGTCGAGTTCGTTCCACGTCTTGCCCAGGTTGCCAGTGGTGTAGTCCGCGTCGGGGCAGATAAAGGGGCCGCCATCGGGGAAGGTGAAATTCGCATCTTTGCGACATCCCTCCAAGGTAGTCTGCACCCCAACGGGGTCGGCGGCCTGCGCCGGCGCCGTGCCGAGCAGCCCGAGCGCGAGCACGGCCCCCAGCGTCGTCTTCCATCGTTTGCTGACGAACATGTCGATGTCTCCTTGACGTTGTCCTTGTGTGGCCGGGAAGTGTCGTTCGACACGAGCACCCACGACCGCCGGTCGTCATGACGAGAGCGATAGAGCAAGTCGTATGCCAGTGGACATGGTGTTTAAAAACAAAGAGTTACGAATTCTTGCCATCAGGCATGTCACAGCAGTGAAACACACGGTACCGCGCTACCCGTCGAAATTGACCACAAGTCTTTGATAATTGAACCAAACGAGCATGGGAGATGCTGTATCGCGATTGATACTCGTGGCGGCGATGTCTGAGGTGCCATCGCCCTGCTGCGATGCCTGCCTCCAAGCCAATCTGTGTCGTCGCGACGGTGTGAAGGCTCGACATCGTGTCCAGCAGACCGTCAGTGCGACGCGCCATGTGCACGGCGAGCCGAGGAGCCACCACAGGGGGATTGCCGTTTGAAGGGGATCCGTCGATGAACGTCTGGTGCTGGCAAAGGCGGTGGAGGAGCAGGGTGCCCGGCTCAAGGGGGAGTGAACCGGATGTGCGTGACCGTCCCGGGAAGCATGCCTTTGCATGAGGGATGATGGACCAGACAAGGAAGGACAATGACGAGGAGATGCAGGGGAGATGCCTCATGGCCCTGGGCATTCCAAAAGCGAAAAGGCCGCTCAATGAGCGGCCTTTTCCAATGTGGTCGGTGTGAGAGGATTCGAACCTCCGACCCCTTCGTCCCGAACGAAGTGCGCTACCAAGCTGCGCTACACACCGATGTCTGCGGGGCGAGAATTTACCGAAAGCCCCGACATGACACAAGCCTTTTTTTGCATCTGCCGTAAAAAAAGGGCTTTACGCTCAATAATCCAGCGTTTCATGGCGATCAGGGGCACCGGGCTCATCCCGGTACTCGGTTACGCCTTTGGCGGCAGCTGAAACTCGGCTGGTCCCAGCAGACGCCGACTCCAATCGGCAACGACCCCGTGCTCTAGCCAGTGGGCCGCATGCTGCCGCCAATTGGGAGAGAGCGCCGGGTTCTCCAGCAGCAGTTGCAGGTCTCCTTCGTGGCGGGCCTGGTTGAACAGGATGTCGGCGGTACGCTTCACCGTCAGCTCGGGATAGGGCCTGTCCATCAGCAGCAGTTCATCCACCGGGGCCACGTGCCCCTCCTCCAGCACCCGCAGCAACCAGCCGCAGCGGCCGTTGAGTTGCATCACCAGGGAGAGGTGCGGGTAGCCAAAGCGTTGATTGAGCTTGAAGCAGGGGGATCTCGGCTGACTGATCTGGACCAGGGCAGCGCCGAGGCGATAGACATCGCCGATACAGGCCTGCGCCTCGGTCAATCCGAGGCCGGAGAGGTTTTCGCCAAAGGCCGCCGGCTGCCAGGAGGCTCGGGGGGCAGGCAGGCCCAGCGCGGTTTGCCAAGTCTTCCACCAGGGGTAGTGATCCGCGGGATAATAGTGCAGGGCGCGGTCCGGGCCGCCGTGATGGCGTTTGTCGCTCTGCTCATCGCCTTCCAGGCCCGAGAAGCTGCACCACAGGGGATGGCCTGTCTCATGCTTGTCGATGGCACTGACGAGTCCGGGGGCGAGTTCGGCATTCATCTCGGCGCTCTGGCCGATAAAGAGGGAGATCCGCATTCCATGCTCCTGACGGATGAGAGAATGCGGATCTTAGGGGCTGTTGAGCCGTCAGCGCAAGCCGCGTGACCGCCTCAACAGCCCCGGGGTCAGGCGACGGCCTGCATCTGGGTGGTCATGGCAATCTCGGCACGGCGGCGTTTCTCCGCCCTCGCCATCAGGTACCAACTGCCGAAGGTGAACAGCGACACCGACAGCAGGATCAGGCTCGCCACCGCGTTGATCTCGGGTTTCACCCCGAGGCGCACCGCCGAGAACACCTCCATCGGCAGGGTAGTGGAACCTGGGCCGGAGACGAAGCTCGCCAGCACCAGATCATCCAGCGACAGGGCGAACGACATCATGCCACCCGCCGCCAGTGACGGGGCTATCATCGGGATGGTGATGAGGAAGAACACCTTCCACGGCTTGGCGCCAAGATCCATGGCCGCCTCCTCGATGGAGAGATCCAGTTCCCGCAGCCTGGCCGACACCACGATCGCCACATAGGCGGTACAGAAGGTGGTGTGGGCAATCCAGATGGTCAGCATGCCCCGCTCGGCGGGCCAGCCCACCAGCTGGGCCATGGCCACGAACAGCAGCAGCAGCGACAGACCGGTGATCACCTCTGGCATCACCAGGGGCGCCGTCACCATGCCGCCAAACAGGGTGCGGCCACGGAAGTGCGGGATCCGGGTCAGCACGAAGGCCGCCACAGTCCCCAGCGCCACCGCGGCGATGGCGGTGTAGAAGGCGATCTCCAGGGAGCGGAACACGGAGCCAATCAACTGTTTGTTGTCGAGCAGACCGAAATACCACTTCAAGGACCAGCCCCCCCACACCGTCACCAGCTTGGAGGCGTTGAAGGAGTAGATGACCATGATGATCATGGGCAGGTAGATGAACAGCAGCCCCAGCCAAAGCATCAGCCTGGCAAAACCAAAGCGCCTCATACTTTCCCCTCCAGCTCTTTGGCCTGGTTGCGGTTGAACAGGATGATCGGAATGATCAGCACCGCCAGCATCACCACCGCCAGGGCGGACGCCACCGGCCAGTCGCGGTTGTTGAAGAACTCCTGCCACAGCACCTTGCCGATCATCAGGGTCTCCGGGCCGCCCAGCATCTCGGGGATGACGAACTCGCCCACCACGGGAATGAAGACCAGCATGCAACCGGCGATGATGCCGTTCTTGGAGAGCGGCACCGTGATCTGCCAGAACCGGGTCAGGTTGCGGGCGCCGAGATCGGAGGCCGCCTCCAGCAGGCTCTGGTCATGTTTGACCAGATTGGCATAGAGCGGCAGCACCATGAACGGCAGGTAGGAGTAAACGATGCCGATGTAGACCGCCAGGTTGGTGTTGAGGATCTGCAAGGGCTCGTCTATTGCCCCAATCCCCAGCAAGAAGCTGTTGAGCAGGCCGTTGTTGCTGAGGATGCCCATCCAGGCGTAGACCCGGATCAGGATCGCGGTCCAGGTCGGCATCATGATGAGCAACAGCAGAACGGTCTGGGTCTCCTTGTTGGCCCGTGCGATGGAGTAGGCCATGGGATAGCCGATCAGCAGGCACAGAAGCGTGCTGATGAAGGCCATCTTGAGGGAACCCAAATAGGCCGCGATATAGAGCTCATCCTCCTGCAGCAGCAGGTAGTTGCCCATGTGGAGCAAGATGGTGAGCTGACTGTCTGCCCAGGTCACCACGTCGGTGTAGGGCGGGATCGCCACATCAGCCTCGGCGAAGCTGATCTTCACCACGATGACGAAGGGCAGCAGGAAGAACAGGAAGAGCCAGAAGAAGGGGATGCCGATCACCAGCTGGCGCCCCCCCATCTGCTTGAGTCGTCTCAATGCCTTCATGATTGCAGCACCACGCCGCTGTCATCTTCCCAATACAGGAACACCTGGTCATCCCAGGTTGGCCGCTTGCCGTGGCGTTCGGCATTGGCGATGAAAGCCTGAACGATTTTGCCCGAGGGCAGCTGGATGTGATAAACCGAGTGGCCGCCCAGATAGGCAATGTCATAGACCTCACCCTTGGTCCAGTTGAAGTCCGGATGCTCGATCTCCTCCGGCTTGTGCAGGCTCATCAGCAATTTTTCCGGCCGCAGGGCGTAGGTCACCTTCTTGTTCTCGGCACGGGAGCTGATGCCATGGCCCACGTAGATGGGCTGCTCCAGATCCGCGCAGGCGATGGTGGCGTGGTCCTGCTCATCTTCCACCAGCAGGCCATCAAACAGGTTGACGTTGCCGATGAACTCGCACACCAGCCGGCTGGCCGGGGTTTCGTAGATGTCCATCGGGCTGCCGATCTGCTCGATGCAGCCGAGGTGCATGATGGCGATCCGTTCCGCCATGGTCATGGCCTCTTCCTGATCGTGGGTCACCATGACGCAGGTTACGCCGACTCGCTCGATGATCTCCACCAGCTCCAGTTGCATCTTGGAGCGCAGCTTCTTGTCCAGCGCCCCCATGGGCTCATCCAGCAACAGCAGCTTGGGGCGCTTGGCCAGCGACCTGGCCAGGGCGACCCGCTGGCGTTGACCACCGGAGAGCTGGTGCGGTTTGCGGCGTGCATACTGGGTCATCTGCACCAGCTTGAGCATCTCCTCCACCCGGGCGTCGACCTCTGCCTTGGGCAGGCCATCCTGCTTGAGGCCGAAGGCGATGTTCTGCGCCACCGTCATGTGGGGAAACAGGGCGTAGGACTGGAACATCATGTTGATGGGACGTTCATAGGGCGGCATGTCGGTAATGTCGACCCCATCCAGAAACAGCCGCCCCTCGGTGGGGCGCTCGAACCCGGCCAGCATCCGCAGCAAGGTGGACTTGCCGGAACCTGAACCACCCAGCAGGGCGAAGATCTCGCCCTTGTGGATGTTGAGAGACACGTTGTCGACCGCCAGCGTTTCGTCGAACTGCTTGCTTACCCTGTCTATTTTGACCAGCACTTCTTTACGCTGCTGGCTGCCCTCGAGGGCTTTCTTGTAGGCACTGGAGGCTATCGCCATTACCAAACTCCCAAAGGTGATACCGGCCGGGGCCGATCCATCAATACAATCTGGCGCCCCGGGATGGGCGCCAAGGTTAGGTTCCGGACTTGATCTTGGTCCAACTCCGGGTGATCAGGCGCTGCACCGAGCGGGGATGTGCTTCCTGCACATACAGACGCTCCAGCACCGCCTGGGGGGGATAGACAGACTCGTCATCGCGCACGGCCTTGTCCATGAACTCTCCCGCCTTGATGTTCGGGTTCGCGTAGCCCACGTAGTCGCTCACCTTGGCGATCACTTGCGGCTCGAGAATGTAGTTGATCAGGGCGTGAGCCTCTTTGACGTTGGTGGCATCGGAGGGGATCGCCATCATGTCGAACCACAGATTGCCCCCCTCCTTCGGGATGCTGTAGGCAATCTTGATCCCCTTGCCCGCCTCGTCGGCCCGAGCCGCCGCCTGCAGTATGTCACCGGAGAACCCCGCCGCCACACAGATGTCGCCATTGGCGAGATCCCCTATGTACTTGGAGGAGTGGAAGTAGGTCACATAGGGGCGCACCTTGAGCAGTTGCTCTTCGGCGCGCTTGAGATCCGCAGGATCGTGGCTGTTGGGATTGAGGCCGAGGTAGTTCAGGGCAGCCGGGATCATCTCGTCCGCCGAGTCGAGGAAGGCCACCCCGCAGTGGGAGAGCTTCTTCATGTTTTCCGGCTCGAAGATGGTGGCCCAGGAGTCGATCTTGTCGACCCCCAGCACGGCCTTCACCTTCTCGACGTTGTAGCCGATGCCGTTGGTGCCCCACAGATAGGGCACGGCGTACTGATGGCCCGGATCCACCTTGTCGAGCTGCTTGAGCAGCAGGGGATCCAGGTTGCTCAGGTTGGGCAGCAGGGCGGGATCCAGCTTCTGGAAGGCCCCCGCCTGGATCTGCTTGGCCAGGAAATTGTTGGAAGGCACGACCAGATCGTAACCGGTTCGTCCGGTCAGCAGCTTGCCCTCCAGCGTCTCGTTGGAGTCAAACACGTCGTAGACGGTCTTGATCCCGGTCTTCTGCTGAAAGTCACTGAGGGTGGTTTCGCCGATATAATCGGACCAGTTGTAAAAATGAACCACAGGGGCTGCCTGGGTCAGATTTGCAAACCCCAGGGTCAGGGCCAGCGTTGCCATCTTGGTCATGTGCACTTATCAGTCCTCATTTGTGTGATGTTGCCAGTTGCGCATCCATACGCACCGTCCAACCTGTCGGGTGGTCACCACCCTCCCGGCCGAACTGCGGACCGGGAGGGGTACTCGTCACTTACTTGCCTGACTTGATCTTGGTCCAGCTGCGGGTCATCAGACGCTGCACCTTGGCCGGCAGATCCGGGAAGGTGTAGATCTTCGCCAGCGTCGCCTCGCTCGGGTAGATACCCGGATCGTTGCGGATCGCTTCGGACACCAGCGGCACGGAAGCCTTGTTCCCGCTCGGGTAACTGACCGCGTCGGAGATCTTGGCGATCACCTCGGGCTGCATCAGATAGTTCAGGAACACATGGGCCGATTCCACGTTCTTCGCATCGGCCGGAATAGCCAGCATGTCGAAGAAGCTGCCGGCCCCCTCTTTCGGGATCACATAGGTCAGATTGACACCGTTTTTGGCCTCGATCGCCCGGGACTTGGACTGCTGCAAGTCACCGGAGTAACCGACCGCCACGCACAGGTTGCCGTTGGCCAGATCCGAAATGTACTTGGAGGAGTGGAAATAGGCGGTATAGGGGCGGATGGAGAGGAACAGCTCCTCGGCCTTCTTCAACTCGTCCGGCTTCTGGCTATCCGGCTTGAAGCCCAGGTATTGCAGGGCAGCCGGCAGCATTTCGGTCGGCGAGTCGAGGAAGGAGACACCGCACTCCTTCAACTTGGCCATGTTCTCCGGCTTGAACACCAGATCCCAAGAATCCACAGGCGCATCAGCACCCAGCACGGCTTTCACCTTCTCGACGTTGTAGGCGTAGCCAATGGTGCCCCACAGGTAAGGGATGGAGTACAGGTTGCCCGGGTCACTCGGTTCGAGCGCCTTGAGCAACGAGGTATCCAGGTTTTTCCAGTTGGAGAGTTTGGACTTGTCCAGCTTCTGGAAGACGCCAGCCTTGATCTGCTTGGCCAGGAAGGGGTTCGACGGAACCACGATGTCATAACCTGAACTGCCTGCCAGCAACTTGGCTTCCAGCACCTCGTTGCTGTCAAACACGTCATACACCACCTTGATGCCCGTCTCTTTCTGGAAGTCTTCCAGCGTGGTCGGGCCGATGTAATCGCTCCAGTTATAGACGTGCAGCACCTTCTCGTCGGCCATCGCCCCGGTACTCATCATGACCAGCGCCACGGAAGCAGCCATCATTCCCTTTTTAAAAGACATAGTCCTTGTCTCCTAAGCAAATTGTATGCGTAAGCCAATCTGCCCGGTTGCAGCCTATTCCCGCAGCTTTGCTGCCGTCAGATCCAGACTGAGCCTGGCCAGTTTGACCAATTCATCCACCTGTTCCTCGGTGATCACCAAGGGGGGCGATATGATCATGGTATCGCCGACAGCCCTCATCACCAAGCCATTGTTAAAACAGAACTCCCGACACGTCATCCCGGCGTGCAGTTCGGCCGGGAAACGGCGTTTCGTCTGTTTGTCCTGCACTATTTCCAACGCGGCGACCAGGCCTTTACCCCGGGTTTCTCCCACCAGCGGGTGATCGGCAAGCTCGCTCCAGCGGCGCTGCAAATAGGGGCCGATACTATCATGGACGCGCTTAACTATGCTCTCACTTTGCATAAGCTGGATATTGGCGATGGCCACGGCGCAGGCCACCGGATGACCGGAGTAGGTGAAGCCGTGGTTGAACTCACCCCCCTCTTCCACCAGCACCCTGGCGACCCTGTCGCCCACCATCACGGCCCCCATCGGCAGGTAGCCCGAGGTGATGCCCTTGGCCAGACACATGAGGTCAGGCTTGATGCCGAACCCTTCGCTGGCAAACCAGTGACCGGTGCGGCCGAAACCGCAGATCACCTCGTCGGCGATGAGCAGGATGCCGTACTGGTCGCAGATGCGCTGGATCTCGGGCCAATAGCTGTCGGGCGGAATGATGACGCCGCCGGCGCCCTGGATCGGCTCGCCGATGAAGGCGGCCACCTTGTCCACCCCCAGCTCCAGAATCTTCTCCTCTAGCTGACGGGCACGGGCCAGCCCGAATTCGTGGGCGCTCATCCCCTGCCCCTCGCCAAAGTGATAGGGCTGATCGATGTGCACGATACCAGGAATAGGCAGCCCGCCCTGGGCATGCATCCCCTTCATGCCCCCCAGACTGGCCCCCGCCACCGTGGAGCCGTGATAGGCGTTGTGACGGCTGATGATCACCTGCTTGTCCGGCTGCCCCTTGCTGGCCCAGTAGTGGCGCACCATCCGCAGCACGGTGTCGTTGCACTCCGAGCCCGAGCCGGTGAAGAAGACATGGTTGAGATGGGGCGGCGTGATCTCGGCCAGCAGGGTCGCCAGTTCGGCGGCAGGGGGATGGCTGGTCTGGAAGAAGAGGTTGTAATAGGGCAGTTGCTGCATCTGTCTGGTGGCGGCATCCACCAGCTCCTGGCGGCCATAACCCAGGTTGACGCACCACAGGCCCGCCATCCCGTCCAGGATGCGGCGCCCGTCGGAGTCTTCCAGATAGACCCCCTCGGCCTTGGTGATGATGCGGCTGCCCTTCTTGTTCAGGGCCTGAAAGTCGGTGAAGGGATGCAGGTGGTGGCTGGCATCCAGTTGCTGCCACTCGCGGGTGGTCTGCTTCATTGCTTGCTCCTCGGTTCCTTCGATGTAAGCGATGTTTATTCGTCAATGTCGAGGGTGGCTGGCACTCTCCCGGTCACTGCTACTCACGGGCGGAATGCTGCGTTGCTTGCTCCTCGATTCCTTCGATGTAAGCGATCTTCGTGCAGGCATCCATGGGCTGGCCCACGGGCACGGTGCGGCCGCGAGCGGGCGCCATCGGCTGCCCCTCACGAGCCAGTGCCATCTTGCTTTGAGAGTGACGGGAGGGACCTGCACCCCTCCCGAGACGGGTCAGACGTTCAGCAGCAGGAATTCCCGTTCCCAGCGGCTGATCACCCCGAAGTAGGTCTCGTACTCCTTGCGCTTGACCGCGACGAAGGCGCGGATGAAGCGCTCCCCCAGCATGTCCTTGATGGGCTCGCACTGCTCCAGATGGCTGAGCGACTCCTCCAGGGAACGGGGCAGGCTGTAGGGCAGGTCATAGGCACTCGCCTTCATCTCCTGCATGGGCTCCAGCTTCTCCAGCATGCCGAGGTAGCCGCAGGCCAGGGTGGCGGCCAGCGCCAGATAGGGGTTGGCGTCGGCCCCGGCGAAGCGGTTCTCAACCCGGCGCGCGCTCGGCTCCGAGAAGGGCACCCGCAGGCCGCAGGTGCGGTTTTCCACGCCCCACTGCACGTTGCGCGGCGCGCTCTCGCCGAAGGTGAGGCGGCGGTAGGAGTTGACGTTCGGCGCCAGCAGGGCGGTCACTGCCGGGGTGTACTTCTGCAGGCCGGCGATGAAGTGCATGAACAGGGCGGAGTTGCCCCCTTCGCTGGTGCCAAACAGGTTCCGCCCCTCGGCGTCTTCCAGGCTCTGGTGGATGTGCATGGCGGAGCCAGGCTCATCGCTCATGGGCTTGGCCATGAAGGTGGCATAGATGCCGTGACGGTGGGCAGCCTCCCGCATGGTGCGCTTGAACAGGAACACCTGGTCGGCGAGATCGATGGCGTCACCGTGCAGGAAGTTGATCTCCATCTGGGCAGCGCCGGACTCGTGGATCAGGGTGTCCACCTCCAGCTCCTGGGCCTCGCAGTAGTCGTACATGTCCTCGAAGATGGGATCGAATTCGTTGACCGCATCGATGCTGAACGACTGGCGAGCCGTCTCGGGGCGGCCGTTGCGGCCCACCGGCGGCACCAGCGGATAGTCGGGGTCTTCGTTGCGCTTGACCAGATAGAATTCGAGCTCGGGGGCCACCACCGGCTTCCAGCCCTGCTTCTCGTAAAATGACAGGACCCGGCGCAGCACGGAGCGCGGCGCTATGTCGATCAGCTTGCCATTGATGTCGAAACAGTCGTGGATCACCTGAGCCGTGGGCTCCAGTGCCCAGGGCACGAAACGAATGGTGTTGGGATCGGGATAGAGCTGCATGTCCCGCTCCAGCGGGTCGATCATGCTGTCGTCATCCGGGTACTCGCCGGTCACCGTCTGGGTGAAGATGACCTCGGGCAGCCGCATGCCCCCTTCGCGCAGAAACTTGTTGGCTGGAATGATCTTGCCTCGGGCATTGCCGGTGAAATCCGGGAACAGGCACTCCACTTCCGTGATGCGATTGCTCTCCATCCAGCCCTTGATACTGTCCATGTTAAACCCCGACTCTACGGTTGTCATTGGCAAGGGTGTCTAATATAAGGAACACCATTGTTAAGAAAATGTAATCGACCTCACCATAAAAGCCCGCGATAAAGGCCTTTGTCAAGCAGTGGTGTTTAAAAAACTATAAACAACGGCTGATATAATGACCAGCGCGGCACCAAATACTAAACACCCTGTGCCATGATCAGCCCACTGCAAGCCCGATGCCAAGGATGGACAGATCCTGCTCGATACTCAGTCAGCCCCTGTCGGAGCGGGCCCATTTCTTTGCAAGGGCGCACAATCCTTATCCGATTCGCTTTGCATACCTGCATTTTTTTGGTACAAGGCCCGCCCTGATTTGCACTCTCCTGCATGGATTTGGTGCAAATCGGACTACAGGGGCTTGGTCTGCGGGCCGACAGCCCCCATAAATGGGAAAAATTGGGAAACTGACTGGTAGCAAACCCTATGTGTGATTTCATGACTGAAGACCAACTGGCCTTTTACAAGGGTCAGATCGAGCGACAAATCCTCGAGCTCGAAGAGCGTCTCAACTCCCAAGCCAGCCAGGCCATCGCCACCGATACCAACGAGATGGCCGATGAAATTGATCGTGCCAGCATCGAGGAGGCCCGCCGTCTGGAGCTGAACCGCATCGAGCACGACAAGCTGCATCTGCGCAAGCTGAAAGGGGCGTTGAAACGCATCAATGAAGGAGACTTTGGCTACTGCGAATCCTGCGGTGACGAGATCTCCCTCAAGCGGCTGCAGGCTCGTCCTGAGTCCCGCTTCTGCGTCGAGTGCCAGAGCACCAAGGAATTCAACGATACCCACGTGTTCCGCCGCGTCGCCTGATACGCCAGTGAACCGTCACCACCTTGTCGCACCGGGCTGCAGGCAAGGCCGTGCACAGGCAGCGGCGTCCGTCTAGACAGACGAGCATGCCGGGCCGCACATGAGCCTTGTTCGCGGCTTCACAGCAAGAGCGTGACAACTTCTGTTAGACTCCGGGCAAGTCCCGGACTCTACAGGAGATCAGAGCGTGAAATGGCTCATCAAGCTGTGTTTGTGCCTGCCGCTGCTGGCACAGGCGCAGACGCTCACCGTCAAGGTCCCCAGCCGACCGATCAATGACCTCGACAGCGAATACCAGCTCAAGCTGCTGGAGCTGGCACTCGACCGTGCCGGACAGCCCTACAAGCTGAAGCGGGTCGACCTCAATCTCAATCAGTTCACCCTGCAGCAGGAGCTGCGCAAGGGCAAAACCATCAACGTGTTCTGGATGGGTACCTCCAGCACCCTCGAATCCGCCCTGATCCCCGTCCCCATTCCGCTGTTCCGTGGTCTGGAAGGACTGCGGCTGTCGTTCATCCACGGCGATGCCCAGGAGAAGTTCAACCAGGTCAACACCCTGGCGGATCTCCGGCAGCTGAAGGCGGCCCAGGGGGTCGGCTGGGCCGACAACAAGATCCTGGAGCAGGCGGGCATAGCAACCTATGCGGGACGCTACAGCAACCTGTTCCGTCTCATCAACGACGGCGACAAGCTCGACTTCTTTCCCCGCGGTCTGGTGGAGATCTTCGCGGAACGCCGTGAGCTGGCGGCCCAGTACCCCAATCTCGCCATAGAGCAGCACCTGCTGATCCGCTACCCCTTCGCCGAGTTCTTCTTCGTCAGCCCAGAGTCTCCCAAGCTGGCCAAGGCGATCCAGACAGGACTGGAGCGGGCCTATGCCGACGGCAGCTTCATGAAGTTCTTCCACGAGAATCCCAGGATCCGCGAGGCCCTGGCCAGCGCGAATCTGGAGCAGAGGGTCACCATCTCCCTGCCCAACCCGGACATGACCCCCTTGCTCAGGAGCATTCCAGCCCAATATTGGGATTATCCGCCCAGGCAGTAATGCCGGGATTCCGGCGCACTGGCGCTGGGACTTTCCACCGCGACAAAGGGCGTTGGTCCCTGACCACAGGCTCGCAGGGAATGAGCGAACCGGTTTCAACCGCCGCACCAGGGAGGTGCCATGAAGCGACTCGACGACAGGTTCAGCGACTACGGCCAGAGCCACCAGCACCCGGTCAATGTGGCCATCCACAAGGTGGCCGTGCCTGGTATCTACCTCTGCACCCTGGCCCTGCTCTGGTGTCTGCCGGCAGGCCCGTTGCCGCCGTCGCTCAACTGGGCGGCGCTGGCGGCCATTCCGGTGCTGGCCTTCTACCTGCAGTTGTCGTTTGCCCTGTTCGTGGGAATGACGGCGTTGACCGCGCTGGGGCTGGTCCTCTGCCACAGCTGGCAAGGCCCCTTGCTGTGGCCCGCCCTGTGCGGCTTCGCGCTGCTCTGGGTAGCCCAGTTCGTCGGCCACCGAATAGAGGGGAAGCGCCCCTCCTTCCTCGCCGACCTGCAATTTCTGCTGGTAGGCCCCGCCTGGGTGCTGGCCAGCCTCTATCGTCGCTTGGGCATCCCCTACTGAGGGAAGCCAAAGGAGAAATCATGACACACCACTCCCCCCTTACCCGCGCCCTGCCTCTGCTGCTGGGCATACTGTTTGCCGGTCCGGCGCTGGCCGACAAGGCCGATCCCGTCGGCGAGGTGAGTACCGCCTTCAAGCTGGTCGGCCCGAACCACAAGATCCTGGTGGAGGCGTTCGACGACCCGAAAATCGCCGGTGTCGCCTGCTATCTGGCGCGCCCCAAGACTGGGGGCGTCAAGGGTGGTCTCGGGCTGGCGGAAGATCCCTCCCACGCCTCACTGTCGTGCCACCAGACAGGCCCCATCACCCTGCCCGCCAAACTCAAAGCCGGGGAAGAGGTGTTCGACGTCAGCACCTCCCTGGTGTTCAAGGAGCAGAAGGTGGTGCGTTTTTACGACGAGAAGCGCAATGCCCTTGTCTATCTGACTTACAGCACCAAGTTGGTGGATGGCTCGTACAAGAGTGCAGTGAGCGCCGTTCCCATCATGCCGTGGGGCTGAATCCCCACCATTTATCCCGTGATGACGGTCACTATTTGTTGTAATTTAACCACATCATTATCTGCGGAGAGCGCCCCATGAGAGTCGCCGTTTTCAGTACCAAGAGCTACGACAAGGAACACTTCAATCAGGCCAACAGCCAGTACGGCTTCGAGCTGGAGTTCTTCGACGTGCGGCTGGAGGCCAAGACAGCCCGCCTCGCCCATCACTTCCCCGTGGTCTGCCTGTTCGTCAACGATGACGCCGACCGGGAGGTGCTGACCGAGCTGGCCGCCAACGGCACCAAGGTCATCGCCCTGCGCTGCGCCGGTTACAACAACGTGGATCTGGTGGCCGCCAAGGAGCTGGGTCTGAAAGTGGTGCGGGTACCCGCCTACTCCCCCGAGGCGGTCGCCGAGCACGCGGTGGGCCTGATGATGACCCTCAACCGCCGCATCCATAAGGCCTACCAGCGCACCCGCGACGCCAACTTCTCCCTGGAGGGGCTGGTCGGCTTCAACATGCACGGCCGCACCGCCGGCATCATAGGCACCGGCAAGATCGGCATCGCCACCCTGCGCATCCTCAAGGGCTTCGGCATGCGCCTGCTGGTGAGCGACCCCTACCCGAACCAGGCGGCCATCGATCTGGGGGCCGAGTACGTGGACATCGACACCCTGCTGCGCAAGTCCGACGTCATCAGCCTGCACTGCCCCCTGTTCAAGGAGAACTACCACCTGCTGAACAAGGAGGCCTTCGCCAAGATGAAGGACGGGGTGATGATCATCAACACCAGCCGGGGCGGCCTGCTCGACTCCAACGCCGCCATCGAGGCCCTCAAGACCTCCCGCATCGGCGCCCTGGGGCTGGACGTCTACGAGGAGGAGGAAGATCTCTTCTTCGAGGACAAGTCCAACGAGGTGATCACCGATGACGTCTTCCGCCGCCTCTCCGCCTGCCACAACGTGCTGTTCACCGGTCACCAGGCCTTCCTGACCCGGGAGGCGCTGCACGCCATCGCCGACACCACCCTCGGCAACATCCAGGCCATAGAGAGCCAGGGCCGCAGCGACAACGAGGTGGAGTAACCCCTCCCCCGCAGCGATGAAGGACAGAGGGCGCCACTCCCTCTGTCTCCTGCGCAGACAGGCACCCCGCTCGCCCTGTTGTCCCCTGCGAGCGCAATAACCATGGCGCCGGGTTGTGAGACTCGGCGCCTTCGGGTAGGCTACCAGCCCTTTTTTGTACAGGAGTCTGGCAAGCATGTTCATCGGATTTGCTCACTGTACCTCCGACTGTGCGCCGGGTTGTAAGATCCGGCACCTTCGGGTAGGCCAGTCCTCCTTTTTTACTCTGGAGTCTGGCACCCATGTTTATCGGATTTGATTACGGTACCTCCAACTGTGCCGTCGCCGTGATGGAACAGGGCAGCCCCAGGCTGCTGACCCTCTCCGGTTCCCACTACCTCCCCTCCACCCTGCACGCCCCGCACCGGGACGCCATCGCCGGCCTGCTGGCCGAACGGCTGGCAAGTACGCAGCAGGCGGAGTACCTCAAGCTGCGGGGCCCCGTGGTGACCCGGGCCCAGGCGGTGCGCCGCCAGATGCGCGAAGAGGGGCTCATCGACGAGCTCAGCTTCGGCGGGGCGGCGCTGGAGCGCTACCTGGAGGAGCCGGATGACGGTTACTACATCAAGTCGCCGAAATCCTTCCTCGGGGCCTACGGCCTCAAGGCGCCCCAGATAGCCCTGTTCGAGGACATCGTCTGCGCCATGATGCTGCACGTCCGCCACGAGGCGGAGCAGCAGACAGGTGCCCCGGTGCGCCAGGCGGTGATCGGTCGCCCGGTCAACTTCCAGGGGCTGGCCGGGGAGGAGAGCAACCGCCAGGCCATCGCCATCCTGGGTGAGGCGGCCCGACTCGCCGGCTTCGAGCGGGTGGAGTTTCTCTACGAGCCGGTGGCCGCCGGCTTCGAGTTCGAGGCGCGACTCAGCGAGGATGCCGTGGTGCTGGTGGTGGACATAGGCGGCGGCACCACGGACTGCTCCATGCTGCGCATGGGCCCGAGCCACCGCGACCGGCTGGATCGCAGCGGCGATCTGCTCGGCCACAGCGGCCAGCGCATCGGCGGCAACGACTTCGACATCCGGCTAACGGTGGAGGGCATGATGCCGCTGCTCGGCATGCACGAGACCCTCAAGACCGGCAAGCCACTGCCCCATCCGCTGTTCTGGGACGCGGCCGCCATCAACGACGTCAGCGCCCAGAGTCGCTTCTACAGCCTGGATACCGCCCGCCAGCTGCAGGATCTGCAGCTCGACAGCCAGCCCGGCAGCAAACTCTCACGGCTCGCCAGCCTGCGGGCCCACAAGCTGAGCCACCAGCTGGTGTGGCGCGCCGAGCAGGGCAAGATCGCCCTGTCCGACCATGAGCTCAACCACCAGACCCTGAACGAGCTGGAGAAGGGGCTGGAGGCGGAACTCACCCGCCCTCAACTGGCCAGTGCCTCCGCCCCCCTGCTGGAGAAGATTGGCGAGCTGATGGACGAGGCGATCGCCGCCGCCGGCGTGGCGCCGGACCGGATCTTCGTCACCGGCGGTAGCGCCCGCTCCCCTCTCATCAAGGCCTTCATTCGCCAGAAGCTGCCCGCCGTGCCTTTAGAGGGAGGGGATGACTTCGGTTCTGTGGCCTCGGGGCTCGCCCGTTACGCCGAGCGGTTGTTCGCCGGCTGAGACGGTCAGGGGAGCCATGGATAAGCAGGCTCAGCCGGGGCAGGTGTTGCCATTTACCGACACCCCCCTCTCCCTGAGGGCGACAGAAGCGGTCGGGCCGGCCCCCCCGTGCCCTGCCTCCCGGGCCATGGCACGGGTATGCTTGTCACTCCCCCCACCGGAGCCCCTTTCATGCCCAGATTTCTGCTACTGCTGCTCGCCCTGCTCCTGCTCAGCGCCTGCAGCAGTACTCCCCGCTTCGCCTCGCAAGATCTGCAGCACCACCACTGGGTGCTCGACAAGCTGGATGGCCAGGCCATCCCCAGCAGCCGCATCAATCCCCCCGACATAGAGATAGGGGAACACCTCACCGTCAATGGCATCGCCGGCTGCAACCGCTACTTCGGCCAGGGCCACCTCGAGGATGACAGACTCTGGGTCACCAGCCTAGGCAACACCGAGATGGCCTGTCTGGCGCCGCTCGATGCCGTGGAGCAGGCGGTGCTGACCACCCTGACCCAGGGTGCCACCCTGAGTGGCACGCCACAGACCCTGATCCTGACCGGAAAACGGCACCGTTTGGAATACAGACTGCGAGACTGGGTGTACTAGGGCTCACAAAACCACTCGCCGACAGGAACAACTGGCCCAGCTGTGGCACAATATGAGGCACTGTTCGCAATGGAGGCTGCCTCAGCCATGTCGATGGATCGCCTGTTTGGCAAGATCAAACAACTGCCCACAATCCCGCAGCTGCTGCACGAGCTGATGCAGAGTTTCAACGATGAGAATGCCCGCATCGACGAGATCGCGGCCAAGATCGCCATGGACCAGGTGATCAGCGTCAAGGTGCTGCGGATGGCCAACTCCGCCGCCCTGCGCCGGGGCAACGAGGTGACCTCCATCGAGCAGGCGGTGATCCGCCTCGGCTTCAACCGCTTGCGCTCCGTGGTGGTCGCCTCCGGCATCATCAGCAGCTTCAAGGCCCCCCCGGGCTTTGACAAGCACCGCTTCTGGACCCAGACCTTCCAGGTCGCCACCATAGCCCGCACCCTGGCCCAGCAGACCAAGGCGGTGGATCCGGAGAGCGCCTTCACCTGCGCCCTCATTCACAACATCGGCGAGCTGCTGATCCAGAGCACCTTGCCGGAGGAGGCCGGGCTCATCAACCTGGCCATCGAGAAGGGGAGCAGCAGGGTCGAGGCCCAGCGGGAGATGCTGGGCTACGACTATGCCCAGCTCGGCGCCGAGCTGGCAAAGCGCTGGAACCTGTCGGCCTCCTTCGTCGATGCCATCGCCCAGCAGCTGGATCCCCTCTCCCACGATCCGGTCAGCAAGGAGGCGGTGCTGATCCGGCTCTCCGTCTTCGTCTCCTTCGCCTGGCACGCCGGGGTACCGGCCCAGGCCATCATAGCGCGCTTCCCCAAGCCGCTGGCCGACCAGCTCGGGCTGGATCCCGCCACCCTGGCGGATCAGCTGGAGCAACTCCACGAGCAGGGCAATGCCCTCGCCGACCTCCTGACCCAGTAGCCTCTGGCCACCCTTTGATGCAGTAGATACCATGACCCATCCCTTCCTGTTTCATCCCCAGGTGGCACCCTGGTTCAAAGAGAGTGCCGATACCCTGTTGCTCACCCTGTTCAGCGAGCTGGACGCCCCCATCCGCGAGGTGTGGCTGCGTCACGAGCCGGACAACGAGGAGTATCTGGTAGCCATGCGCCCGGTTTCGACCCGGGACAGGCTGCAGGTCTGGCAGGTCGAGCTGCCGCTGGCCAAGGGGCAGGAGATCCACCTCTACTGCTTCAAGTGCCTCACCGACCAGGAGCAGTGGTGGCTGCACGGGGCGGGCGTCAGCGCCGCCATGCCGCCGCGGGAGCAGCATTTCCGCTTCAACAGCCATCATCAGCCGCCGACCTGGGTACAGGATCAGGTCTTCTACCAGATCTTCCCGGACCGCTTCTGCAACGGCGATCCCTCGCTCAGCGTCAAGCATCACGAGTACGAGTACCGCGGCAAGGCGGTCATCAGCAAGGCCTGGGGGGAGCCGGTCAGCCGCCACGAAGAGGGGCACGGCGCCTGCGAGTTCTACGGCGGGGATCTGGCGGGCATAGACGCCAAGCTGCACTATCTGCAATCCCTCGGGGTGACGGCGCTCTACCTCAACCCCATCTTCGATTCGCCGAGCAACCACAAGTACGACACCCAGGATTACTACAGCGTCGACCCGCACCTCGGCACCAATGCCCAGTTTGCCGAGCTGACCCGCAACCTGCATCAGCGCGGCATGAAGATCATCCTGGACGCCGTGGTCAACCACACCTCCACCGATCACCCCTGGTTCTGCCCGCCGCTGGGAGCCCAGAGCAACCCGGACTCCCCCTGGCGCAGCTTCTACACCTTCGACCAGGAAGGGGATTATGTCAGCTGGAAAGGCATTCGCAGCCTGCCCAAGCTGGACTTCGCCAGCGAGCAGGTGCAGGACGCCGTGTATCGGGCAGACAACGCCATTCTGCGCTACTGGATGCGCGCCCCCTACCAGATCGACGGCTGGCGCTTCGACGTCATCCACATGCTGGGAGAGCGGGGCTCGGCCATGGGCAACAGCGGCCATGTGCGCGCCATTCGCGGCGCCGTCAAGCAGGAGAACCCGGACGCCTACGTGCTCGGCGAACACTTCTTCGAGGCGAGCCAGTGGCTGCAGGGGGATCAGGAAGACGGCGCCATGAACTACTACGGCTTCGCCCACCCCATCCGCGCCTTCCTGGCGGGGCAGGACATCGCCTATCACCCCATCAAGATCAGCGCCGAGGAGCTGGACCGCTGGCTCAAGCTGGCCCGGGCTCATATCCCTTTCAAGAACCAGCTGGCCCAGTTCAACCTGCTGGACAGCCACGACACCGCCCGCTTCCTGCGCCTGCTGGGGGAGGACAAGCAGCGGATGCGGCTCGCCGCCACCCTGCTCATCACCTATATCGGTGTGCCCTCCATCTACTACGGCGACGAGGTGGGGCTCTCCGGCGGCAACGATCCGGACTGCCGTCGCTGCTTCCCCTGGGACACCACAGACTGGGATCACGTGCTGCACGATCACTACCGCCGCCTGATCCAGATCCGCAAGCAGCGCCCGGCCCTGCGCCGGGGGGACATCCAGACCCTCTACGCCGGCCCTCACAGCTATGTGTTTGCCCGCACCCTGCAAAGCGATCAGGTGGTGGTGGCCTGCAACCGCCACCCCACGGAGCCGCGCACCATCAGCCTGCCCCTGTGGCAGACCGCCAGCCCCGCCAGCCGCTTCACCGACGCCTTCAACGGCGACAAGTTCGAGGTGGTGCAAGGGGAGGTGCAGCTCACCATACCGGCCAACTCGGCCAGGGTGCTGCTGTCGAGCTGACAACAAAAACCGGAGCCCAAGGCTCCGGTTTTTCTTCATGTTGCTTCGGCAAACCCCGGCAACCTCAGTAGTTGATGCTGACGTAGGGGACTTCCGGCACATTCCACGCCTGCTTGAGGTAGACGGTCAGCACGAAGAAGAAGTTGGCCAGCAGGTTGGCGAAACGATAGAGAATGGAGTCGAAGCGCACGCCGCTCTCTTCGAGGCGCACCAGCAGGCGCACCACCTTCTTGCTGCCGCAGCGGCACAGGTGCAGGGTGGGAATGGGCTGGGGTCCCTGGGGCAGCACGAAACCCGTGACCCGGCCGCGGCTCGCCTCGTTGTAGTGATCGTAACGCCCCTTCAGCCAGTCCAGATCTTCCTCGAAGATCCCGAGCCTGCCACGCACCGAGCCGTTGAGGTTGTAGATGAGTCGTTGCAGGGTCGCCAGATCCGCCAGCACGGGCCGGGTATCCTCATCCGGCACCAGATGGGAGAGCACGGCCCCCACCTGACAGCAGAGCTCGTCGGTGGCGATCTCGTAGTCACACTGGAACTGGGTCTCGAAGATGAAGGGGTAGCAGAGCTCGCGCTTGTCTCTTGGCTTCTTGGGGTTCATGGCATCGTCTGGCTGGAGAAAAGGGCAGTTTGCCAGCCCGGGCCCGGGCTGGCAAACGCCACATCAGAGAGGTGACGAACCGGGATCAGGTGGTCGCCATCTGCTGGCCGAGCAGCCTCATGGCCTCCAGCATCCGCTGGTTGAAGCCCATGAAACCGGCGCCCTCTGCCCCCTCACTCTGGCCTCGCGCCGCCAGTACTGCAGGGGTCAACGCCTGCTGCTGGGCAGGCGGCAACAGGGCATCGGCCTGCTGCTGCAACTGGCTCAGCTTCGGCAGATAGTCCGCCAGCGGCTTGAGGCCCTCCTGCAGCGAATGGGCCCCCTGATAGGTCTGGCTCAAGCGGGCCGACTGCTTGAGCTTGAGGGAGTATGAGGCCAGCTGACTGTCGTCCAGTTGCAACCCGTCCAGCCTGTCGGCCAGGGTCTTGCCCTCCCCGCCTCCGAAGAACTGGCCAGCCAGCTCGTCCAGCCCCTTGACCAGCTTGCCGATGGCCTCCATCTCGCCACTGTCGAGATCCCCTTCCAGGGAGAAGTCGAAGCTCTGGCTCGACTTGAGGCTGAACTGGCTGCCGCTCCCGTCGTTACGGGACTTGAACTGCCAGCTGTCGCTGAACCTCAGCATCACCTTGTCCCCGTCCCGGGTCTCGATCTCGAGGAAGGCCTGCTGCCGACTGGCCATCTTGGCCGCCCCGAGATCCGTGGTCGAGACCTCGCCGAAGAACTCTTGCTCGAAGGACTCCAGCCCCTCCTGGATCAGCTTGTAGCTCTGATCCATGCCGGTCTTGATGTCCTCGTTGTCCGCCCAGTCCCCGAGCTGCTTTCTGGCGTCGCCGAAGCCCATGTCCACGCCTTTGCGGGCCTGCTCCATCATCTTGGCCAGCTCCTCATCCGACTTGCCGTCGGCACGGGCCGCGCCCAGCCGTCCGGTGACAAACTGCAGCACGTTGTCCGCCACCGTCTCGTAATCGAACAAGGTCTCCGGGGTGATTGCCTCTGGCGGATCCAGCTTGAACTCCTGACTCCTGGGGGCCTGATAGTGCTGGCCGTTGATCTCCAGCGCGAATTGCAGCGCCTGCTGGATCAGCACCTGGGCCCACTTCGGGGGCTTGTTCAGGGAGACCTCATCCCCCTTGCCCGCCGTTTTCGACTCTGCCTGTTGAGGCGATTTGGGAGCAATGCCCACTCCCTTGGGTTGGGCTGCGCCCATGCCATCGATCTGCATCATCACTCTCCCGCCATACTGGTGGATCGGTTATCGGCCCGACTGGCCACTTCTTGACCACAAAAAACTTGGACAATCCGCGACGGCCTTTTAAAATCCCCACCCTTTGGTTGGCTGCGGCCTTCCCCCGGTTTCTGCCCGGCCCTGCCGGTGTGCATCTGAGGTATCTATGACCCAATCCCAGCGGACCCCCGCCGACTACCAGGCCCAGCTCGACGAAAAGCGCGATCGCCTCACCCAGCTGTTCGCCGACTTCAATCCGCCCGCGCTTGAGGTCCATGCCTCCCCCGCCGAGCACTACCGGATGCGTGCCGAGTTCCGCATCTGGCACGAGGGGGATGACCTCTTCCACTGCATGTATGCCCAGGCCACCAAGGAGATCATCCGGGTCGACAGCTTCCCCACCGCCAGCCTGCTCATCAACCGGCTGATGCCAGTGCTGCTGGCAGGGCTGCGCCCGCACCCCGTACTGCGCCGCAAGCTGTTCCAGATAGACTACCTCTCCACCCAGTCCGGCCAGCTGTGCGTCAGCCTGCTCTACCACCGCAAGCTGGAGGCGGAGTGGCAGCAAGCTGCCGAGGCCCTGCAGGCCGACCTGCGGGCCCAGGGGTTCGATCTGCAACTGATTGGCCGCGCCCACAAGCAGAAGATCTGCCTGGGGGAGGAGTTCGTCATCGAGCGGCTCAACGTGCAGGGGCGCGAGCTGGTCTACAAGCAGGTGGAGAACAGCTTCACCCAACCCAATGCCGCCATCAACGAGCAGATGCTGGGCTGGGCGCTGGACGTGACCCACGACAGCGAGGGTGACCTGCTGGAGCTCTACTGCGGCAACGGCAACTTCTCCATCGCCCTGGCCCAGAACTTCCGCAAGGTGCTGGCCACCGAGATCGCCAAGCCGAGCGTGGATTCAGCCCAGTACAACATCGCCGCCAACGGGGTCGACAACCTGATCATCCTGCGCATGTCGGCGGAGGAGTTCACCATGGCGATGCGCGGCGAGCGGGAGTTCAACCGCCTCAAGGGGGTCGATCTCGGCGCTTACCAGTGCAACACCATCTTCGTCGACCCGCCCCGTGCCGGCCTTGACGACGCCACGGTCAAGCTGGTGCAGGAGTACGACAACATTCTCTACATCTCCTGCAACCCGGAGACCCTGCAGGCCAACATGGCGGTCCTCGGCGAGACCCACGAGATCGCCCGCTTCGCCCTGTTCGACCAGTTCCCCTGGACCCACCATATGGAAGCCGGTGTCTATCTGCGCCGCAAGGCAGGCTGATACCGCAGGGACGCCAATCCCCTTCGACAGGCAGAATGAGAACAGGGCCTCGGGCCCTGTTTGATTAGTTATCCCGGTGCAGAGCGCTGGCGCAGCCGTTATGCTGGCGACACGCGCATTCGCGCCATAGCCGGGGCCACGCCACCATGCCACGCGTTCTGTTTGTTGAAGATGATCCCGACATAGGCCAGCTCATCAGCAGCTGGCTCGGTCGCCACGACATAGAAGTGCTGCTGGAGAGCCGGGGCGATCTGGCGCTCGCCAGGGTGGAGGTCGAGCAGCCCGACCTGGTGCTGCTCGACATCATGCTGCCGGGACAGGACGGCCTCTCCCTGTGCCGGGATCTGCGCCCGCGCTTTGCCGGCCCCATCGTCATGCTCACCTCGCTGGACAGCGACATGAACCAGATCCTCAGTCTGGAGCTGGGGGCCAACGACTACATCCTCAAGACCACGCCGCCCCCCGTGCTGCTGGCCCGGCTGCGGGTCCAGTTCCGCCAGCAGGGGCTGCGGGCATCCCAACCACTCGCTCCCAGCCCCCCGCCCCAGCGCCTGCAATTCGGCCGCCTGCGGATCGACGGCCCGGGTCGGGACGTGCGCCTCGATGGCGACAGCGTGCCCCTCTCTACCGCCGACTTCGATCTCTTGTGGGAGCTGGCCTGCCACGCCGGCCAGATCCTGGGACGGGAGGCGCTGTTTCGCAGCCTGCGGGGCCGCGATTACGACGGCCAGGACCGCAGCATGGACGTGGCCATCTCCCGCCTGCGCCGCCGGCTTGGGGATGACAGCAACAACCCGACCCGGATCAAGACGGTGCGCCAGAAGGGTTATCTGCTGGTGCCCCAGGCCTGGGAATAAACAGTTACCGAATGACTTTGATGCTCTCTGCTCCCTGCTCCCCTTGCGGGAGAAGGGTTGGGGATGAGGGGATAACAAAACAACGCCAAGACGCAACCCAGGCAAGAGGAGAACCTCCATGCGACGCCTGTTTATCCAGTTCTACCTGCTGCTGATCGGCTGCTTCTGCCTCGCCATCCTGCTCATCGGTCTGGTCTATCAGGTCAGTGCCGAGCGGGCGGGGGATCGCTATCTGGAGCGGATGATGCAAGGCTCCCTCGGCCTGCTCACCGGTGAGCTGGCCCGGCTGCCGCCGGCGCACTGGCCCGCCCGCATGGCGGAGCAGAGCCGCCAGCTCACCCTACCGCTGCGGATCGGGGCCCTCGCCAACCAGCCGCTGGCCAGGGAGGATCAGGCCTTTCTCGAGGCGGGCAACATCGTCATCGTCGAGGAAGATGACACCTTCCTGCAGCGCATCCCCGGCACCGATCAGGTGCTGATCGTCGGCCCCGTGCCCTACCTATCCTACCTGCACGAGCTGCACTGGGTGGATGTGGGCCTGCTGCTGCTCATCGGCCTCTCCCTCGGTCTCCCCATCCTGCTCTGGCTGCGTCCCCACTGGCGCGGCCTGCAGCAACTCGAACAGACAGCCCGCCGGGTCGGCGATGGGGATCTCTCCAGCCGCACCGGCCTGCCCCCCGGCAGCAGCCTGGGCCGGGTGGGCCGCACCTTCGATCAGATGACGGAGCAGTTGCAGGCCATGCTGGCCAGCCGCAAGCAGCTGACCGACGCCATCGCACACGAGCTGCGCACCCCCCTGGTGCGGCTGCGCTACCGGCTCGCCATGCTGGCCGAGCCTCCCACCACCGAGGAGCAGCAGGGGCTGGAACGGGATCTCGGCGCGCTGGACGCCCTCATCGAGGAGATGCTCACCTACGCCAGGCTGGATCGCCCCGAGCTGCCGCTGCAGTGCAGCGATCTCGAGCTGGGCTGCTGGGCCGGGGAGCGGCTCCCGGACTGGCAGGCGCTGCGGCCACAGACCCGGCTCGATTTCGTACGCCCGGCCATGGCCTTGCCCTGGCACGGCGACATCCGCCTGCTGGACAGAGCGCTGGAGAACCTCATCGGCAACGCCCTGCGCCACGCCACCAGCCGGGTGAGCCTCGCCATGAGTCGGCAGCAGGATCACTATCTGCTGGAGGTGGCCGACGACGGCCCCGGTATCGATCCCGCGCTGGCGCCCCAGATCTTCGAGCCCTTCGTGCGGCTGGATCAGAGCCGGGACAGGCGCACCGGCGGCACCGGGCTCGGTCTCGCCATAGTGCGCAGCATAGCCCGCCACCACGGCGGCGAGGTACAGCTGCTCCCGAGCAGCAGCGGTGCCCGCTTCTGCCTCAGGCTGCCCGTACATTTGGATACAAACCGTCACCAGTCGCTCACTGAACCACAGGTTGAACAGCCCTAGGATGACGTCATGGAGAGCCGCTCCATGTCATCAAACCGAACGAGGAACTGGAATATGAAAAAGCTGATCCCCCTGAGCCTGGCCGCTGTCTTCGCCCTGACCTCCGGCTTCACCATGGCTGCCACCCCGACCAAGGCTGCCGCCCCCCACGCGACCCAGACCAAGGTGGTGAAAAAGCATCACAAGGCGACCCATGCCGCACCGGCCGTGAAAGTGGCCCCCAAGACCAAGTAACAGGCGCACAAGCCCCCAATGAAAAGGGGCCCCATCATGGGGCCCCTTTTGTCGTGTTCAGGCGGCTCAATCTTGCATGTAATCTGCCGGCAGTGCGATGCGCGCCACGCCGGAGGCCACCGCCGCCAGCGCCACGGCGCGGGCCACGCGGGGCAGCAGACGGGCATCCATCGGCTTGGGAATGACGTACTCCTTGCCGAAGGTGAGCTCGCTCACCCCGGCGGCGGTCAGCACCTCGGCCGGGACCGGCTCCTTGACCAGGCCGCGAATGGCCTCCACCGCCGCTATCTTCATGGCGTCGTTGATGCGGCTGGCGCGCGCATCCAGGGCGCCGCGGAAGATGAAGGGGAAGCAGATGACGTTGTTGATCTGGTTCGGATAGTCCGAGCGACCCGTGCCCATGATGAGATCGCTACGTACCGAGTGCGCCAGGGCCGGCTTGATCTCGGGATCCGGGTTGGAGCAGGCGAAGATCACCGGGTTGGGGGCCATCAGCGCCACCGCCTCGGCAGGCAGCACGTCCGGGCCGGAGACGCCGACGAACACGTCCGCCCCGTCGATGACATCCATCAGGGTACGCAGCGGAGTCTCGTTGGCGAAGCGCTGCTTGTACTGGTTGAGATCGGTGCGACCGGTGTGGATCACCCCCTGACGGTCCAGCATGAAGATGTTGTGTGGCGCGGCGCCACACTTGATCAGCAGGTCCATGCAGGCGGTGGCGGCGGCCCCGGCGCCCATGCAGACGATGCGGCTCTGTTCGATGCGCTTGCCCTGCACTTCCAGCGCGTTGAGCAGACCGGCGGCGGTGACGATGGCGGTGCCGTGCTGATCATCGTGGAACACCGGGATGTCGCAGCGCTCGATCAGCACCTGTTCGATCTCGAAGCACTCGGGGGCCTTGATGTCTTCCAGATTGATGCCACCGAAGGTATCGGCGATGGCCGCGACAGTGTCGATGAACTGCGCACTGGTCTCGTGTTTCACCTCGATGTCGATGGCGTCGATGCCGGCGAAGCGCTTGAACAACAGGGCCTTGCCCTCCATCACCGGCTTGGAGGCCAGCGGCCCCAGATTGCCAAGACCGAGGATGGCGGTGCCGTTGGAGATGACGGCCACCAGGTTACCCTTGCCGGTGTAGCGGTAGGCATCATCGGGATTGGCGGCGATCTCGCGCACCGGCTCGGCCACACCCGGGCTGTAGGCCAGCGCCAGATCGCGGGCGGTCTCGGCGGGTTTGGTAAGGGCGATGGCTATCTTGCCGGGAATGGGTTGGGCGTGGTAATCGAGCGCTTGTTGACGAAGATCGTGACGCAGATCGGACATGGGGACCCCGATACGGAAGTGAATGTGGTGGTGCATTGGCTCGCCACAGGCGAGGGCTCGGGATCATAAAGAAAACCATCGGGCTTTCACAGTAGAAAGTATTGCCGTTATCCACCGATGAGCCAATCATCAGCACGTATCACCGACAATGAATACCCATTTAGTTATAGATATGGTTTCAATCCATCACGGGTATACCGGCCCTCTGCTCCGCCTGACGGGCGATGGCCTCCGTCATCCCCTGGAAGATGAAGAGGTGGAAGGGCAGCATGGCGAGCCAGTAGGCCAGCCCCCAGGCACCCTGAGGGTGCCAGTGGGCGGTCACCCGCAGCCGGGTCAGGCCGGACTCCTGGGGCTGGATGTTGAACTCCAGCCGCCCGACACCGGGGGCCTTCATGTTGAACAGCAGATCCAGCCTGCGCCCCTCGTCCACCCCGAGGATCTGCCAGGAGTCCAGCATGTCCCCCTTCACGAAACGATCCGGATTGGTGCGGCCCCGGGTGAGCGCCGGGCCCCCTATCAGGTGATCCATCCATTCGCGCACCACCCACAGCTCGTTCATGTAGAAGTAGCGCTGCTCGCCCCCCAGCTGCTGCAGCACCTGCCACACCACCTCGGGCGAGGCGAGGCACTCGGCCTCACCGCTGGCGGTACGGTCGTAGAAACCGTACTCGGGGTGACGCCAGCGCAGGCCGAGCGGCGTCTCCTGGCCCTGCTGCTCGGCGCCGAGCTTCTGCTCCAGCGCCAGACTCTCCGTCAGCGCCTCGTCAAAGCTGAGCAGGTGCTGGGGCAGCAGGGCCCGCAGCGGACCGTCATCGGCCGGGATGTCATGCTTGAGGCCACCCACCAGCGCCTTGGCAATGGGTTGGGGCACCGAGGTGGCAAACTGCAGCCACCAGGCGGAGAGTCGGGGGCTCAGGAAGGGGATGGGGATGATGGGGCAGCGTTTGCCGATGTGGGTGGCAAACTTCTGCAACTGCTGCTGGTAGCTGAGCAGCTCGGGGCCCGCCGCGTTGAAGATGCGGCCATCCACCCCGTCGGCCTCCACCAGTCCGCCCAGATAGTGCAACAGGTTGGAGAGGGCGATGGGGGGCGTGCGGGAACGCACCCACTTCGGCGTCACCATCATCGGCAGGTTGAACACCAGATCCCGCATCACCTCGAACGCCGCCGAGCCCGGGCCTATGATGATGCCGGCACGCAGCTCCACCGTGGGTACACCCGCCTCTCGAAACAGCTCGCCGCAGTGGCGGCGGGAGTTGAGGTGGCGGCTGTTGCAGGGGATCGGCTGTATGGCCCCCAGATAGATGATGCGGCGCACCCCGGCGGCGCGGGCGGCGGCGGCGAAGTTCTTCACCCCCTGCTGCTCCAACCGGTGAAAACCGGCGCCTGCCCCCATGGCGTGCACCAGATAGAAGACGGTGTCCACCCCGGCAAGGGCCGGCAGCAGGGTGATGGGCTTGAGGCTGTCGGCGAGACGGAACTCCACCCCCTCAGGCAGGCGGCAGGGGCGGCGCGCACCGGCGATCACCCTGTAGCCCAACCCTTGCAGGTGGGGTACCAGATAGGAACCTATGTAACCCGCCGCACCCATCACCAGACAGTTCCGCATTCCGACACTCCTTGCCATCCCCCATGGACTCGCACCCACCATAGGGCAAAGCGAGGCAATACAGAACGCCAACAAGCAAAAAAGGCGCCCGATGGGCGCCTTTTTCAGAATTCTTCAGAAGTAATATTACTTCTTGGCAGTCAGACCACCGAAACGCTTGTTGAACTTGTCTACGCGGCCGCCGCTAGAAACTTCTTTCTGCTTGCCGGTATAGAACGGGTGGCACTCGGAGCACACGTCCAGGTTCAGATCTTTACCCAGGGTAGAGAAGGTGTTGATCACGTTACCGCAAGAGCACTTGGCGGTGATGGCTACGTAGTCAGGATGGATACCAGCTTTCATGGACAACCTCGATTATAGGCCGTGTCGCCATCCGATCTCTTGTCGGACACCACACGATTGTTGAACACAGTTTCAAAGGCTGCGAATAATATAGGAAATGCCTGAGTTCAGGCAAGTGGCTTCGCAGAAAAAATAGGCAACCTTTTGGTGGATTCATCGCAAACGCTTGATCTGGTTCGTGTCGCTGTCCCGGTGCCGTTGCGCCGGCACTTCGACTATCTCTCCCCTTTGCCCTTGCCTGAGCCCGGTTGCCGGGTAGAGATCCCGTTCGGTCCCCAGACCCTGGTCGGCCTGGTGGTGGATCACCCGACCGAGAGTCAGGTGCCCCGCAACAAGCTCAAGCCCATCAAGCGAGTGCTTGATAGCTCCCCCGTGCTGGGGCCGGATATCCTGGCGCTGATGGCCTGGAGTGCCAGCTACTACCAGCATCCGCTGGGTGAAGTGCTGCCCCACGCCCTGCCGGTGCTGGTGCGCAAGGGAGAGCCCGCCGCCTACCGTGAGCTGGAGTTCTGGTTTGTAACAGAAGCCGGGATGGCTATCGATCTCAACGAGCTCAAGCGGGCGGCCAAGCAGCAGCAGGCACTCGCCCTGCTGCGCAAGGGGCCCCAGACGCCGTCTGCGCTCAAACAGGAGGAGATCCAGAGCGCCGCACTCACCGCCCTGGAGAAGAAGGGACTGCTCGAGAAGCGCAGCCTGGAGCCGAGCCATGACGGCGACTGGGCAACCCATTTTGACGCCGGTGAGGGGTTGCGCCTCAACGGCGAGCAGGCGCTGGCGGTGGCCGCCGTCACCAGCCAGAGCGACAAGTTCGGTGCCTTTCTGCTGGACGGCATCACAGGCTCCGGCAAGACCGAGGTTTACCTGAGCATCCTCGAGCCGTTGCTCAAGGCGGGCAGGCAGGCCCTGGTGATGGTGCCGGAGATCGGCCTCACCCCGCAGACCATCAACCGCTTCCGGCGCCGCTTCAAGGTGCCCGTGGTGGCGATGAACTCCGCCATGAACGACAGGGAGCGGCTCGATGCCTGGCTCGCCTGCCGCGACGGCGGAGCCGCCATCCTGATCGGCACCCGCTCCGCGGTGTTCACCCCGTTCAAGAACCTCGGCATCATCATCATCGACGAGGAACACGACGGCTCCTTCAAGCAACAGGACGGTTTTCGCTACCACGCCCGGGATCTAGCGGTGATGCGGGCCCATCGCGCCGGCATTCCCATACTGCTCGGCTCGGCCACCCCCTCGCTTGAGACGCTGCACAACGCCCGCACTGGCAAGTATCATCACCTCAGCCTGACGCGGCGCGCCGGTAACGCCCAGACCGCCCGCCAGGTAATCCTCGACATCAAGAGCGTGCGGCTGCAGGCCGGGCTCTCCCCCCAGCTGGAGCAGCTGATGGCGGAGCACCTGGCAGCGGGCAATCAGGTGATGCTGTTTCTCAACCGCCGTGGTTATGCACCCGCCCTTATCTGCCATCAGTGTGGCTGGAGCGCCGCCTGCGAGCGCTGCGATGCCTGGTACACCTGGCATCAGGCCGGGCGACGGCTGCACTGCCACCACTGCGACAGCGTGCGCCCGCTGCCCCATCACTGCCCCGAGTGTGGCAGCAACGAGCTCATCGGCTCCGGTGTGGGTACCGAGCAGCTGGAGCAGCTGCTCACCACGGTTTTCCCTCAATACCCTGTGGTGCGCATCGATCGGGACAACACCCGCCGCAAGGGGGAGCTGGAGACCCACCTCGGCGACATCAAGGCGGGCAAGTACAAGATCCTGATCGGCACCCAGATGCTGGCCAAGGGCCACCACTTCCCGGATGTCACCCTGGTAGGCCTGCTGGATGTGGATGGCGCCCTGTTTTCCGCCGATTTTCGCGCCGCCGAGAAGCTGGCCCAGCTCTACACCCAGGTGGCGGGGCGCGCCGGGCGCGCCAGCAAGCCCGGGCTGGTGGTGTTGCAGAGCCACCACCCCGAGCACGCCCTGCTGCAGGATCTGACCCAGAACGGTTACGGCCATTTCGCGGATACCGCGCTCAAGGAGCGCCGCCTGCTGGGGCTGCCGCCATTCAGCTATCAGGGACTGTTCCGGGCCGAGGCCAACGGCCGTGACGAGGTGCAGCTGTTCCTCACCCGCCTCGCCGAGACACTGCGCAGCGCCCGTTATCCCCAGGTCCAGGTGCTGGGGCCCATCAGCGGCTTCATGGAGCGCAAGGCGGGCAAGTTTCGCATGCAGCTGCTGGTGCAGGGCCCGAACCGGGCACCCCTGGCACAACTGCTGGATTGGGCGGTGAAGGAGCTGGACGCCTGGCCGGAGACCAAGCGGGTGCGCTGGAGCCTGGACATCGACCCCACGGAGTTGAATTAAACCGCCTCTCTCACCAGCCGCCAGCCGCGTTTTTCTTATCGCGCGTCTGATTACGCCACCTTGCGGCTAATCAAACCTAGGGTCTTTCCCCCTTCACCCTCGCGGCAGAAGGGTTGGGGATCAGGGGGAACCAGAATACAACGAGGGGGCCAAGGCCCCCTCGTTGTATTTATCCCATGACTGTTCCGGCTTATTCGGCGGCCTGGGAGACCCCGGTCAGCCGCACCTCGACCCGGCGATCCGGCGCCAGACAGGCGATCATCTGCGCCTTGGCACCATCCGGGCAACTGCCCCCCGTCACCGGGGAAGATTCACCACGCCCCTCGGCACGCACCTTGTCGGCAAACAGTCCCTTGGCGATAAGATAGTCCGCCACGCTGCGGGCACGCTGCTCGGACAGGGACTGGTTGTACGCATCGGAGCCGATGCGGTCGGTGTGGCCGATCACGGTCGCCACCCCATCCTTCGGATTGGCGGCCAGGATCTGGGCAAACAGGTTATCCAGTGCCTGGCTGGCCTCGGGCTTCAGGGTCGCCTTGTTGAATTCGAACAGCACATCCGAATCCAGACTGAACTGTTTCTCCACCAGCACAGGGGCCGGGGCGGGCTCGGGGGCCGGTGTGGGCACTACAGGTTCGTCGCCGATCTGGCCGAAGCGGTAGAGCATGCCGACAGACAGCAGGCCGTTGTCCAGCTCTATGCCGGATTCATCCAGCGAGTCCTTGCCGAGCGGCGTGGTGTACTGGTATTCGAGGCGGGCAGCCCAATCCTTGTCGATGGCATATTCGATGCCCAATGCCCCCACAAAGGCGGCACCGTGATACTTGCCCCCGCCCGATGCCGAGAGGTTGCTGGTGCCATCGTTGGCCCAGGCACTGATGGAGCTGTCGGTCCAGGCATAGGCGCCCCCCAGCCGACCGTAGATATCCAGGGCCTCGGTCGCCGGGAAGCCGATCTTCATGGTGGCCTGGATCATCTGGGCCTTGGCCTCCCCATCCAGTCCTGCCTCGACCCCGTTACTGCTGAAGCGCTGATCGACCTGATACTTGCCGAGCCAGTCATAGCCGAGCTCGACGGCCACGTTGCGGTTTACCTGATAGCCGGCAAAGGCCCCCAGACCGAGGTCGCTGTGGTCCTGGCCAGGATCAAAGGCATCGAGCAGCTCCTTGACCTGATCGTCGTAATCCACCCCGTAAAAATTGGACCAGCCAGCCTTGCCACCGACATACCAGGTATTGTCCTGGGCGGCGGCCTGCACCGTCCCCGTTGCCATCAACGCGCCGATCAGGACGGCGAGCATAGATCTGTTCATGGATGAGCCCCTGCAATGAATTGTTATGACGCGGATGCGCCTCTCTTCCCTGACGGGGCCCCGAACCCAAGCCCCATACTCAGATTATCCCATCTGTCACTAGCCTCAAATGACAAAACTCTCGGGAGTGTGAGCTCGCTTGCATTCTGAGACCCGGGCAGTCTTTTTCCTGATATTCAAGGGAATAGAACCCATTCGCCGAGTGCAGTCTCCTCCTTCGCTCATGGTTGTATTGCCTCTGTCCAGTCACAATCAAATCCGTTTGACCCCCAAAGATCAATTGGATAACATCAAAATATTAACAATGCTGTCAGTATTAGCATATTTCGATGAAGGACTTTTGATGGAATACGCCTATAAAAGATATTTACCAATAAATTTATAATGGCTTCGCTGTGCTTCGTGCGCGCCAAAAACAGCAGAGTAAATATGACTAATCCGGTGATGAAGCCGTATTTCAACATGAGTCGATGACAGGTCTATGGTACGGTAATCCCCCCGAAAAACTGAGGTGCTCATAAGTAGAATTTTCCCGTACTGTGAATGCAGGAGGAAGTTCTACATGAAAACATCACGCTTTAGCGATGCACAGATCATCGCCATCCTCAAACAGGCCGAGTCTGGCTCACCCGTCCCTGAGCTCTGCCGTGAGCATGGCATCAGCTCCGCCACCTTCTACAAGTGGCGCTCCAAATTCGGTGGCATGGATGCTTCCCTCATGGCCCGCCTCAAAGAGCTGGAAGAGGAAAATCGTCGCCTTAAGAAGATGTATGCCGAGGAGCGCCTCAAAGCTGAGATCATCTCCGAGGCGATGGCAAAAAAGTGGTGACGCCATCTGCCCGCAGGGAGATGGCGACCAAGGCCGTGGCTCATTACGCTATCTCTATCCGCCTGGCTTGCCAGGTGTTCAAGGTGAGCGAGGGTTGCTATCGCTATCAGCCCGTGCTGGCCGATGAAAACCAGGAGATTGCCGACTGGCTGCTGCGCCTCACCGCCAACCAGCGCAACTGGGGGTTCGGACTGTGTTTTCTGTACCTACGTAACGTCAAAGGCTTTGGCTGGAACCACAAGCGGGTCTACCGGATCTATCGGGCGCTAGAGCTCAATCTGCGGATAAAACCCAAGAAGCGGCTAGTGCGTGCCAAGCCGGAGCCGTTGGCAGTCCCTGACCAACCGAATCAATGTTGGTCGATGGACTTTATGCATGACCAGCTCAGCGATGGTCGCTCGGTACGGTTGTTTAATGTGCTCGATGACTTCAACCGCGAAGCACTGTGCATCGAGGTGGATTTTTCCTTGCCTGCCTCGCGAGTCAAACGGGCACTGGAGCAGGTCATCGAGTGGCGGGGAAAACCAGCCGCTATCCGCTGTGACAATGGCCCGGAATACATCAGCGAAGAGCTCAAGTGCTGGGCGCAGCAGAAGGATATTACGCTGAGGTATATCCAGCCAGGCAACCCACAGCAGAATGCCTACATCGAGCGATTTAACCGCACGGTGCGTTACGACTGGCTGGGCCATTACCTGTTTGAGTCACTGAATGAGTTACAGGAATTTGCCACGAACTGGCTGTGGGTTTATAACCATGAGCGGCCCAATATGGCGCTGGGTGGCTACACGCCGAAACAGCGCCTGGCACAGGCCGCATGACCTCTACTTTTGAGTGCCCCTAAAAATGGGGGGATTACCGTACAGCATGAACTATCTTGAACGGTTGGCCCCTATCTTATTTTTATTGATGTGGAGCAGTGGTGCTATCTTCGTCAAGATGGGATTGGAAAACGCATCGGTGTGGTCCTTTTTAACTCTTAGGGCAACAGGTGCATTTCTACTGATGGGAGTGATCTACCTCTGTTTTAAAATAAAGAGCAAAACAAAATTAACCCCAAGCATACTTGCCAAAGTGGTGGTGACAGGTCTCCTCTTGCAAGTCTTCTATCAGGCCTTCTATTTCTTGTCTATTCGTTATGAACTCTCGCCGGGCCTGGTCTCCATTGTCCTGGGCTTGCAACCCATTATGACTATCTTGTTTGGTGGTGATAAGGCATCACCCTATAAACTACTGATTCTTCTGATCGGCTTCTCAGGCTTGGGACTTGCAATCTTTGGTGCCAAGGATGTCAGTCAGGTTACTCCCTTGGGGGTTAGCTTTGCGATCCTCTCGGTAATGGCAGGGCCGACGCATGATC
>NZ_CDBZ01000102.1 GCF_000819985.1 Aeromonas media
TGATCATGCGTCGGCCCTGGCGGTAAGGGAGACCGGAGTCGTCAGATATCTGCTTGAAAAAACGACATGTAGAAGTATCCAGTATTGTTGCCAGCTGGGTTGCTTTCTATGCTCTTGTGGTCAAATGACGCCAGCCGTCCATCGTATGATTCTTTGGACTGGGGCCAAGGGAGCGAACAAGGATACCGAATGGCAAATCCCAAAAGTCTGATATTCCAACTGCATAAACATTGGGACGTCATCGAAGCATTGGTTCGGGCTTCGCGGGAATGGCCTGCTTTCGATGAGGCGATGGTGCTGAGGCTAATTGGCAAGTCCAGCCGGGGCAGTGACAGCGAGCCTGAGTGTGGAGAAATCTTGCGCAGCCTATGTAGCAGCGATGTCCTGCAGTGGCTTGAGCGAACCGATACCCTGCAGGTCAACCCCTTGGTGCAAGAGTTTGCGCGGGGGCTGTTACGTGAGCATGAGTTAGGGCTTTCTGCCGTGCTCAAGGCGCGTATCGAGGCCATCAAACAAGCGACAGCACAAATACTGGAAGGTTCTGAACCACTCAATCCCGATTATTTGCGTCAGGGCTCAGCCAAGATGTCAGACCTGTTGCGGCAGATCAGTTTGCAATTGGATCAGGATCGCCATGCCATATTGGAGCTGGCCGAACAGGCTAAATCCGCGGATGCAGCCATGCCAATAGCGCAACGTTATCGCTCAGTGCTTGAAGCCTATGACCAGTATGTGGAGCCCATGAACGAGATGATGGACTCCGGGCTTGCGGGCAACTTCTATCCCTTTCTGGAGCAGGCGGAGAGGGCTCTGGATCGGGCTGTAGAGGCCATCACCATACAAGGTGGGCTTTATACCCACCAGTTACAGTTGCGTCAGGTTTCTTATCAAGCCAAGGAGTTGCAGCGGTTGGGAAGATTGGTAGCCCAGCAATGTGCCGCCACCTTGCTGCCGCTGCGTGAAGAGCTGCGCGAGCATAATGGCCTGTCTGCCGCCATCAGCCAGTTGTTGGGGCGTGTGCGCAAACGTGGCCTCACGCGAGCTCTGCCGTTGCGCAATACGAAGGGGGCCTTGCCTGTCTGGCGGCAGGAGCGACCGCGACGCGTTAGTGTAGGCTTCGAGGTCAAGGATTTTATGGCCAGCGCCCTGGCGTACATACCGGAACTCATCCGTTTCCCGACGGAGGTCCCCTTCGACGCCTCACTGGTAGAGCCCATTGATGACGAGACCCTCAAACAACACCTGCAAGAGAGCCTGCCAGTGGAGAACCTGATGCTCTGGTTGCTACAGCATTATGGCGAGCAGCCGGATGCCACCTTGTTGCGACTCTACCACGAACTGGTGCGTGAGCCTCTTTGGCTGGCGAGCCTTCACCCAGATAGCACCACAACGGATTTGCAAGAGGTGCTGGTCAGTTATCACCCCTACAGGATCCAGAGATCATGATTACCTCTATTTCGCATCTGGAGTCGCTCGGTGCCCTGAGTGAGCTGTTTCGCCTGTTCAACAGCGGCAAGCACCTCAACCGGGTGGCGGAGCCTGCCCTGTGGGCCGAGCTGGAGCGGTGTCAGGAAAGCTATCAGGCTATTTTTGCCGCCCTGGGGTTTGAGCTTAAAGTCGAGCCACGTGGCTATGCCTGGTTTCATATCGAGGAGTCCGGCAGCCAAGCCAGCAAGACTAGCAAGCGCCTGGCGTTGTTATGGATGTGCTTGTTTGATACCCAGGCTGATGAGGGCAGACCCTTGTCCCGCTTTACGGAGTGGCGGGTAGACAAGGCCTTGCTGGCCAAGGCTCACGAGCATCATCAGGAGATCCTTGAGGCCGAGGGGTTGGAGCTGGATGGCTTCATCGCGTTGCTGGACAGCGCGGTCAAGCTCGGATTTGCGTTGTCACTTAACGGTTATTGGCAGTTATTGCCGGCGGTCTATCGCTATCTGGAACACTTCGAATCGTTGAGCGCATCTGGCCAAGACGATTCATTCGATGAGCCGCAGGGTGGCGAGGAAGATGAATCGGCAGAGGTGGGTTTGGATGAGGAGGAGGAAGCATGATCCAGTACGGGTTTGAGCGTCTGGTATTGTTGGGCAGTGCCGGGTATCAGAGAGCCGAGTTGCCGCTGGATGCTGCCGTCTCACTCATCGCCCCCAATAACACAGGTAAAACCAGCCTCATCAACGCGCTGCAGTTTTTATTGATCATCGACCAGCGACGCATGGACTTTGGCGCCCACGATCTGGAGAAGTCCAAACGATTCTACTTCCCCAACAACAGCGCCTACATACTGCTGGAAGCCTGTCTGCCAGAAACGGGGACCGTGGTGCTGGGATGTGTCGGCAAGGGGGTTAGCCATGACTATCAGTACTTTGCCTACAAGGGAGCGTTGGATCTGGATGATTATCGGTTGGACGGCGGCGCTCTGGTGGCGGAGCCCCAACTGGTAAACCACCTGGCCACGCGCCAGCGGCTGGTGTTTGTCTACAAGAGTCCCAATGATTTTCGCGATGCCCTGTATGGTGGTCGTCGCAAGCGGGCCGCCAGCGAGCCCGATTTCACCCTCTTTCATCTGGAGCATCAATCGGATGCTGCTGCCTATCGACAGGTCCTCACTCGTACCTTACGGCTGGATAGGCTCACCTCGGCCGATGTCAAAAATTATCTGTTGGAAATCTTCAAACGGGACTTGTCGGATGCGGCCATCGACTTTCGGCAAGAGTGGGAAAAGGCATTTAGCGAGGTCAATAGTGAACGGGCTCAGTATCAGGCGGCGGTCAATCAGTCTGCACGGATCCTGAGCTTGGCCAAACAAGTGCAAGAGCGTTTGACGCTCAGAGGCAAGCTCATCGTCTGGTGCCCACAGATAGAAGAAGACCTCAAGCAGTGGCACTCCTACTATGAGTCCACAGCAGAGGAATTGGCAGCCAAGGTGTTGCAATGCGAGACGGCACAAAAGCAATCGGGGAGCCGTATTCAGGAGCTGAGTGTCGAACGGCTCGTAAAACAGCAGTCCCATACTCAGCTGCTGGCGCTCAATCAGCAGCAAGCGGAGCTGGAGCGTCGGTTTACCCTGCTTTCGGGACGTGAGCAACTTGAAACACAGCTGGCGGCGGTCAAGGAGAATTTGGAGGCTCAGATCACCCTGCTGGGGCAGGTCAAGAGCCGCAGCGTAGAGGACATAAGGCGAGATTTACGTCGGCAACAGCAGTTGTCGATGAGCCTGCATCGGCAGCAGGAGACCTTGACCGACAATCTCTATCGACACATGGCTGATCATCTGAGTGAAGAGGAGTTACTGCGACTAAACCGGGTGCTCCAGGCCGGAGTGATGCAGCTAGGACCGGCAGATTTCGAACTGGATATGCCCCGGTTGAAACAACAGTTGTCACAGACGCCGGGCGAGACGCTGATGCTGGCTGGCCTGCGCATCAACCTTCATCGGTTGCATCCCCAGTTTCAGCAACTCAGTGAAGCCGAGCTGAAGGAGCAGATCAGGGATACCGACAGGCATATCGCCAGTTTGGAGGTGCAGCAGCAAACAGCCGAGCAGCGCCACCAGGCCGAGGCACACAAGCAACGATTAGAGCAGGAGCAGCAACAACTGCGGCAGGAGCTGGCCGACTTCGACACCTGGCAGCATCTATTGGCCCAGAGTGACCAGCGAGCAGAGCAATTGATAGCCCATGAACAAGAGCTGGATAGGCTACAGGCCGAGCTGGCAGCGATTAACCAGCAGCAATTGAGCTTGGTTGATCAACTCAATGCTTTGCGACAAGCGCAGATGCGACTGGATGATGAGCATAACGGCATCGTCACCATGCGTAACCAGCGCGAGGATCAGGGGCCAGAATTCGGTTATCTGGAATCTCTTTCCTACCATCCCTGGCTCGGGGGAGCCACCAGAACGCTGGATACCCTATATACCCGTTTGCAAGAATTCCAGACCGATAGTCGTCAATTGTTGGCGTTGAACAGCGCGTTGCAGCGCGGTTTGCAGGATTTGCACGCTGGCGGACTCACCAAGTATGAACACTGCCCGACTCAGGACGAGGAGTGGAGTCGGATCCTCGATTTCCATCAGATGTTGCCAAAAGAAGCCGAGGCATTGGAGAAGAAGGCCCGCAGTGCCGTGATCAATGTCACCGCCAGCCTGAAACAGCTCAGACAGGGGCTGAATGCTTTTAAGGCGCAGATGCGGGGCTTTAACCGGCTGGTGAGTCAGCGTCAACTGTCCGACCTCAGGGTTTTCAAAATCGAGCCCAGGGATGAAGCACACCTGGTGGAAGCCATCGAAATTCTGCTCGATAAGTCCGCTCAGGTGGAGACGGGGGAGAGCTTCGATCTGTTTAATCAGCAAAGCGTGCTGGATGATGTGCGATTGGATCGCGCCAAACAGACCTTGTTTGATGAGGGCAATGCCCGGCAAGGGCTCCGTGTCGCCGATCTGTTTCGCCTGGAGTTTGTGATAGGTAAGCAGGATCAGCAGGAGGAGTCCTTCACCGAGATAGACAGTGCGGCCTCCAACGGCACCGTATTGATGGCCAAGCTGGTGACCGGGCTGGCCATGCTCCACCTGATGCATCACAAGAACAAGCGCATCCGCACCATCTGTTATCTGGATGAGGCGCTGGCGCTGGATACCCGCAACCAGAAAAATCTGATCGATGTGGCGGCAGAATTCGGTTTTGCCCTGATCTGCGCCTCGCCAGCTCCGTTGACCACGGCACGCTATTGCGTACCTATCCATCACCATGCCGGCAAGAACCATATCAATCGGCAGAGCTGGCTGGTGCTTGCTCCCAAGGAGCGACCATGAGCCGTAGTTTGATCGCCGCCTTGCGCAAATTGCGCCAAGCCCCTGGAGGAGGGCTTGCCAGCTCTCAATTGAGCGAGGGGCAGCGACGTGAGCTGAGCAGCTTTGCCCGCGCTACCGGCAGCATACAGATGCGGCCCGAGGGCAGGGGAGTCGTATTTGAGATAAGGCTGCCCGCCGTGGTGGAACACCAGTGGCGACAACTGGTGCCGATAGAGCAAGCCGAATTGGTCGATGGTCTGCCACGCCGAGCGCGTAACATCGCCGCAACTCGCCGTAGCAAGGGGGCAGATCATGGGCATGAGTTCAGCTATCTGCTGTTAAAGGCCGGTCCCGGTCAGGTGGCGTGGCGAGACGATAAAGACAACCGGCTGGACTTGCGACTGAGCACCGATCAACTGGGCGTCGCCGCTCTGACTGTGCACGCCGACAGCACCTGGTATACCGAACATCCGCTATGGCTTGTGGAAAATCAGGCGCTGTTTGACCAGCTGGACTGGCTACCCTGCGCCCAGCCCGCCAGTGTTGCTTATTACAGTGGCCAATTGCCCAACACATTGTTGGATTGGCTCGCCTTGCGCCAGCGGGCGCCTGCGATCCACTTCTTTCCCGACTACGACGGAGTGGGTCTGCTCAACTTTGCCCGGCTTCGCAGCCGTCTTGGCCACAGCGTGGCCCTGTGGTTGATGCCCGAGTGGCCATCTCGTCTCGAGCGTTTCGGTTGTACCACGCTTTGGCAGGATACCCAGCGCGAATTCAACGCCATGCTGGCACACCCTGCGACAGCCGATTTCGACGTGGAAGTGAAGCAATTGATCCGGTCAATGCAAGCCAGCGGGATGGCGCTGGAGCAGGAAGCCGTGTGGTTGTGAGGAACTGCCCCGTCCGTCTCGCCTGCCTCTTATCTGTCTATTAGTTTGAAAATATCTGCTTGAAAATACGACATGTGCAAAACCCCAGTATCGAAGCGGCTTTGCTCGAACGATATAGTCATCTGGGTTTTAACTGATGACTTGGGAGATAAAGGATGAAGGCGGCGACACGGCATGATTGGCAAGGGTTACAACCATTGCATCGAGATGCGCTCACCCTTCCGCTGAGCCTGCGCTTTCGCGATGAGCAGATGGCCAACATCCGACAGGGATTTATGTACTATGCCTCATAATCTGTTCACCTTGGCGATTACGCACTACCTGATAGGGCTCGCTCCGCTCTTTGCTGAAACATGCATACACACATAAAATATTAGACACGACTGGATTCGGTGAGAGCAGAGATGTCAAGACTGCTATCAACGTCTTGGCATTCAGCGTTTTCAACAGTAAATCTGCGTGGTGGCTTGCAAGCGCCAAGGACCACCATTAATGTGATGCAACCCGCCCGGTTCCATGAGTTCGACCTTGACCACCACGATGTTGTGCCGAATGTGATAGTCCCCGTTGTCCCTCTAAAGAGTCAAGGGAGAAGGTCTCGTCAACCTCAACGATACCTTCTTCCCGTGTGGCTTGATGTCCGGTCATCGCACGCAAAAGCGATGACGCCAGTAGCCTAAAGTTTGCTAGGCAATCGTTACAGAACGTGAACAGAAGCGGTGTTGGTGGTGCCGCTCGGTACCAGAGCACCGGAGACCATCACAACCACGTCACCTTTCAGACCCATGCCGATTTCCAGCGCGGCTTCTTTACCGATGCGATAGAAATCGTCGGTAGAGGCGATGCTGTCAACCACGTGAGCAACCACACCCTTGGTCAGCACCAGCTGGGCAGCAGTTTTCTTGTTGGTGGTGATCGCCAGGATCCAGGCTTTCGGGAAGTACTTGCGAATGGCCTTGGCAGACTTGCCGCCTTCGGTAGCAACCACGATCAGCGGGGCGTCCAGCTTCTCGGAGGTCTCTACGGCGCCTTTACATACGGCTTCGGTGATGCGCAGCTTGTTGCTGTCGTTGGCAGCAGACAGGTTGGACGGCATCACGGCATCGGTACGCTCGCAGATGGTGGCCATGATGGTCACGGCTTCCAGCGGGTACTTACCCTTGGCGGATTCACCGGACAGCATCACTGCGTCGGTACCGTCCAGGATGGCGTTGGCCACGTCACCAGCTTCGGCGCGGGTCGGACGCGGGTTCTTGATCATGGAGTCCAGCATCTGGGTGGCAGTGATAACCACTTTGCGGGCTTTGTTGCACTTGGCGATGATCATCTTCTGGGCGAAGATAACTTCTTCAACCGGGATCTCTACACCCATGTCGCCACGAGCAACCATGATGCCGTCGGAAACAGCCAGGATCTCGTCGAAGTTGTCCAGACCTTCCTGGTTTTCGATCTTGGAGATGATCTGGATGTTCTCGCCACCGTGGGCTTTCAGGTGCTCACGGATTTCCAGAACGTCTTCTTTCTTACGGATGAAAGAAGCAGCAACGAAATCAACGCCTTGCTCGCAACCGAAGATCAGGTCGCGCTTGTCTTTCTCGGCCAGGGCCGGCAGCTTGATGGAGACGCCCGGCAGGTTAACGCCTTTGTTCTCGCCCAGGTCACCGTTGTTCAGCACTTTACAGATAACTTCGCGCCCGGTGATTTCGATGACGTCCAGACCGATCAGGCCGTCATCAACCAGGATGCGGTTGCCGACGCGCAGATCGTTGGCGAAACCTGCATAGGTCACCGCCACTTTGTCTTTGTTGCCAACCACGGTCTGGTCGGTGGTGAAGGTGAAAGTCTGGCCAGCGACCAGCGCGACGTCGTTGCCGCCTTCCAGCTTCATGGTACGGATTTCCGGACCCTTGGTGTCCAGCAGGATAGCTGCGTGCTTGCCGGTCTCGGCCATTACAGCGCGCAGGTTGCTGATGCGGCTGCCGTGCTCGGCGTAGTCACCGTGGGAGAAGTTCAGGCGCATGACGTTCATGCCGGCGTCCAGCATTTTGGCCAGCATTTCTTTGGATTCGGTCTTCGGACCGATGGTGCAGACAATTTTGGTCTTTTTCATTTTTGAGTTCCTAGTTTTATTTAATTTCTACAAGCACCATCAGTTGACCGACAAACATAACAATCAGCCTTTAAGCCAGAGACTGTCGGATACTCGGCTTCGACTGCTGCGATCACCTCGGCCACTTTCTCCGGGCGCAGCAGGGCGACCACGCAGCCGCCGAAGCCGCCGCCGGTCATCCGCACGCCGCCATCTGTGCCGATCCTGGCCTTGATGATCTCCACCAGACCGTCGATGGCGGGCACTGTGATCTCGAAGTCATCGCGCATGGCGGCGTGCGACTCGGCCATCAGCTCGCCGAGGCGGGTCAGATCGTGGCTCGCCAGCGCATCGGCGGCCGCCAGGGTGCGGGCGTTTTCACCGACGATGTGGCGGGCACGGCGATAGCAGGCCTCATCCAGCCCGGCTTTGCCCGCTTCCAGTCCGGCCAGATCGAGGTCGCGCAGCGCCTTGACCCCGTAGTGACGGGCGGCCTCTTCGCACTGCTGGCGACGGGTGTTGTATTCGCTGTCCACCAGACCGCGGCGCACATTGGAGTTGACGATCAGCACCGCCAGATCCGCCGGCATGGGGATGAGGCGAGTCTCCAGCGAGCGGCAGTCGAGCAGCAGGGAATGATCGGTTTTGCCGCTGGCGGAGATCATCTGATCCATGATGCCGCAGTTGCAGCCGACGAACTTGTTCTCCGCCTGCTGGCCATTGAGGGCGATCTCGGCCTGACTGATGTCGAGCCCCAGCGCCTCTTTGAAGGCCTGACCGATCGCCACTTCCAGCGAGGCGGAGGAGGAGAGTCCCGCCCCCTGCGGCACGTTGCCGGAGACCACCAGATCGAGGCCGCGCAGGGTATAGCCGCGCTCCTGCAGATATTTCACCACGCCGCGGATGTAGTCGCTCCAGCGCTGGCTGGGGTGGTGCTCGATGGGCTGGTCGAGGTCGAACTGGTCGCGCTGATTGTCGTAGTCGGCGGCGATCACCTGTACTTGCCGGTCATCGCGCAGGCCGATGGCAACGCAGGTCTCGTAGTCGATGGCGCAGGGCAGCACGAAGCCGTCGTTGTAGTCGGTATGTTCACCGATGAGGTTGACGCGGCCGGGGGCGCGCACCAGCAGATCGGGCGCTTTGGCAAATTGCTCGGCAAAAACGGTGCTGACACGTTGGTTGGGGGTCATAGGGCCTCCTCATTGGTGTGGCTGGTCTGGGTGTAGTGAATGGGGCTCAGAGCGCGCAGCCGCTCGGCAGCCTGCTCGGGGGTAAGGTCGCGCTGGGTTTCGGCCAGCATCTCGAAGCCGACCATGAATTTGCGCACGGTGGCGGAACGCAGCAGTGGCGGATAGAAGTGGGCATGCAGTTGCCACGCCTCGGGGCAATCCGATTTGGGCGGTGCAAAGTGCCAGCCCATGGAGTAGGGGAAGCTGCACTCGAACAGATTATCGTAGCGGCTGGTGAGCTCCTTGAGCGCCACTGCCAGATCCTGTTGCTGGGCCTTGGTCAGGTTGAGCATGGAGGGGACGTGCGCCTTGGGCAGCAGCAGGGTTTCGAACGGCCAGGCGGCCCAGAAGGGAACCACGGCGAGCCAGTGCTCGGTCTCCACCACGATGCGCGAGCGATCCGCCAACTCCCGCTCCACATACTCCAGCAGCATGGGGCGGCCATGCTCGGCCAGCCAGTCACGCTGGTGCTGCTCTTCGCGGGCGATCTCGTTGGGCAGGAAGTCGCTGCCCCAGATCTGGCCGTGGGGGTGAGGGTTGGAGCAGCCCATGACTGCCCCTTTGTTTTCAAAGACCTGCACCCACTGCCACTGGGCCGACAGCTCGGCGACCTGATCCATCCAGGTGGTGATCACCCCCTCGATGGCGGGCAGCGGCAGCTCGGGCAGGGTCTTGCCGTGGTCCGGCGAGAAGCAGATGACCCGGCTGGTGCCGCGGGCGGCTTCCAGCTTCAGCAGGGGATCGCTGGCGCTATCGGCGGCCGGGGTATCCTGCATCAGGGCGGCGAAGTCGTTGGTAAAGACAAAAGTGCTCTTGTAGTCGGGGTTGATGTCGCCAGTGACCCGGGTGTTGCCCGCGCAGAGGAAGCAGTCGGGATCGTGGGCTTGCTTGGGGGCCTGACTCACCTTCTCCACCTGTCCCTGCCAGGGGCGTTTGGCCCGGTGGGGGGAGACCAGCACATACTGGCCGGTCAGCGGGTTGAAGCGGCGATGGGGATGATCGACGGGGTTGAACATCATCTCTCCTGAATAATGTATTGAAAAATAAAGTCGTTTATTACCGGGGAGCAGGCAGACCTACTCTTCGTAACCGTTCGGATTGGCGGATTGCCAGCGCCAGCTGTCGGCGCACATAGCGTCTATGTCCCGGGTCGCCTGCCAGCCCAGCTCACGCTGCGCCTTGGCCGGATCGGCCCAGCAGGCGGAGATATCGCCCGGGCGGCGCGGTTCGATGCGAAATGGCAGCGGCTTGCCACAGGCGGCAGAGAAAGCGGTGACCAGCTGCAACACACTCTGGCCCTGGCCGGTGCCCAGGTTGTAGGTGTGTACACCACCCTTGCCGGCGCAGTGTTGCAGTGCCTTGACGTGCCCCTCGGCGAGATCCATCACGTGGATGTAGTCGCGCACGCCGGTGCCGTCCGGCGTGGGGTAATCGTTTCCAAAGACCGACAGGCAGTCGCGACGGCCGATGGCCACCTGGGTGATATAGGGCATCAGATTGTTGGGGATCCCTTGCGGGTCTTCACCCATAGTGCCCGAGTCGTGGGCGCCGACCGGATTGAAGTAGCGCAGCAGGGTCATGCTCCAGTGGGGCTCGGCCAGCTGCAGATCTTCGAGGATCTCCTCGATGAGCAGCTTGGATCGCCCGTAGGGGTTGGTGGCGCAGCGAGGGAAATCCTCGCGGATCGGCAGGCTAGCGGGATCGCCGTAGACGGTGGCCGAGGAGCTGAACACCAGATTGTGCACATTGGCCCGCTTCATCGCCTGCAGCAGGGTGAGGGTGCCGCCGAGGTTGTTTTCGTAGTAATCCAGTGGAATGCGGGTCGATTCACCGACCGCTTTGAGGGCGGCAAAGTGGATCACTGCATCGATCTGTTGCTCGGCGAAGATCCGCTCCAGCAGGGCGGCATCGCGAATATCCCCTTGATAGAACTGGGGTTGCTGGCCGCTGATGGCGGCGACTCGGGCCAGCACGCTGCGCTTGCTGTTGCCGAGGTTGTCGACCACCACGGGATTCATGCCTGCCGCTTGCAGGACCAGACAGGTGTGGCTGCCGATATATCCGCAACCGCCGGTGACTAGAACATTCATCTTGCTCTCCATATAAAAACATTGGTAACAGTCTAAACGAGAGGCCTCGACGTAAACTGTGAGCTCATCTACAAATCAGTGTAAGCGGTTACACTAATTTAGTGTGAGACTACATTGCAAGATCATTTTTCTCTATTTTTTTCAATTACTTTCAAGGGTATAATAGTGTTTAACTATAATGTGAAAATGAGTGAAAACAGTATGAGTACCATCAAGGACGTCGCTCGGTTAGCCAATGTATCGGTGGCAACGGTCTCACGAGTGATGAACAATTCGCCAAAAGCCAGCGCAGCGTCCCGGGTCGCAGTGCAGAGAGCAATAACTGAGCTTGGTTACACTCCTAATGCAAATGCCAGGGCCCTAGCTAACCAGTGTTGTGATACCTTTGGTGTTGTTGTTGGGGACGTGGCGGATCCCTTCTTTGGGGCATTGGTGAAAGGTGTAGGCACTGTTACTACGGAGCAGGGGCTGCATTTGTTGATGGGAAATGGACGACATACAGCAGACGCTGAACGGGAAGCAATAGAGTTGTTGATTGCTCGCCGTTGTGAAGGGCTTGTTGTACATAGCAAGGCATTATCTGATGACGAATTGCTGCAATATGCTGAGCGCATTCCTGGTTTGGTATTGATTAATCGTTACATTCCAGCTCTTCAGGTGCGTTGTATCGCATTGAATAACCAGCAAGGAACCACGTTAGCCACTCGGCATGTATTGGCGCAGGGACATGTCAAAATTGCTTATCTGGGTTCAAATCGACCTATCGAGGATGCAGAGTCACGCTTGAATGGTTATCGGGATGCATTGATATGCGCAGGGATTGCTCCAAGTGATGAGTTGATTGAATTTGCCCAACCAAATGAAGAAGGGGGGGAGCAGGCGACGCTGAACCTACTCGCCAAAGGAGCAAAGCTTACAGCTATAGTAACCTACAATGATGCTATGGCGGCAGGCGCCCTCTCTGTACTGGCTGATAATGGAGTCAAAGTTCCGGAAGAAGTGTCCGTGATAGGCTTTGATGACATTATCTATGCTCGATATTTGCGTCCTAAACTAACGACTATGCGTTACCCTATTGAGTTGATGGCAGCTCAGGCCACAAGGTTATCACTTGCCTTGATTCGTGGGGAGTCTTCACCCGAGCACTCTCGTATATATACACCACTTCTAATAAATCGTCAGTCAGTCGCTCGTCCTATGTCGGAATGACAACTTGTTAGTTTTCCCCGCGGCATAAGTCAATCATTTTGTGTGCTAATAACTAGGGAAGGTGCGAACAAG
>NZ_CDBZ01000103.1:0-620 GCF_000819985.1 Aeromonas media
GACAAGGTGATCGACGCCAAGGTGACCACCACCGACGCGGCGGGCAACAGCACCACCGTGACCGATACCGAGGGGTACAGCGTTGACACCCAGGGTCCGAGCGTGGTGGTCGACATCGTGGATGGCGCGCTGAACGTGGCAGACAAGGTCTCGAGCGTCACCTTCACCTTCAGCGAAGTGCCGGTAGGCTTCAGCGCCGACGATCTGAGCATCAGCGGTGGCACCATCAGCAACCTGGTACAAAGCACCAGCGATCCGAAAGTGTGGACCGCCACCTTTACCGCGACCGATGGCTTCACCGGCACCGCCAGCGTGGCCGTGAAGGATGGCAGCTACACCGATGCTGCCGGTAACCCGGGCAGCGCCGGCAGCGACACCGTCGCCGTCGACACCCAGGCCCCGACTGCCAGCATCACCCTGGATGGCAACATCACCCCTGACGACGTGATCAACGCGGCCGAGTCCAAGCAGGACATCGCCGTGACCGGTACCGTGGGTGGCGACGTGAAAGAGGGCGACACCGTCACCCTGACCGTCAATGGCAAGGCCTTCACCGGTCTGGTCTTGGCCGACAAGACGTTCAGCATCAATGTGCCGGGTAGCGACCTGGTGGCCGATGG
>NZ_CDBZ01000103.1:789-4522 GCF_000819985.1 Aeromonas media
GGCGGGCAACAGCACCACCGCGACCGACAACGAAGGCTACGGGGTCGACACCACCGCGACCGGTGCGCCGACCGTGGTCATCGTGGACGATGTCAACAACGACCAGAAGCTGACCAAGGCCGAGATTGGCAATGATCAGATCCAGGTTCGCGCCGGAATCAATCACGCAGACCTGGTTGCGGGCGGCAAGGTGACGCTGACCATCAACAATGGCGGGGTGAACAGCACTGTCCAGTTGACGCTCAAGGCCGATGGCACCCTGCTGGCAAGCAATGGCAAGAGCTACGGCTATCAGAATGGCACCATCAGCTGGACGGAGACGACCCTGGCCAACGGCAAGTCGTTGACGGTTACGGCGACCCAGACCGACAAGGCGGGCAACGTCTCCCTGCCGGGCAGCGACAACGCGCAGATCCTGAATGAAGCGCCGGAGACGGCGAACAAGCAGGCAAACGGTCAGGAAGATGCCGCCAGCATTGCCATTCCGACCCTCAGTGGCAGCGACATCGATGGCAACGTGGTGAGTTTCACCATCAAGAGCCTGCCTGCCAACGGCATCCTCTATCTGAACGGGGTGGCTGTGACGGTGGATCAGAACATTGCGGTGGCGGACGCCGGCAAGCTCACCTTCACTCCGAATGCGAACTGGAACGGCAACACCACCTTCAACTATGCGGCGGTAGACAACGACGGCGCCGTGGATGCGAGTCCCGCAACCGTGACCATCAAGGTGGATGCGGTCAATGATCTGCCGACGCTGACCATATCCAATGGGGCTGTCGTCTCCGAAGAGGGGCTGGCAAGCGGTATTGCCGACATGGTCGGCAACCCGGATACCACCAACGCCATCAAAGCGTCCGGTACTCTTTCCGTGGGTGACGTGGATAGCAGTACCCTCAGCATCTCCCTGAACGGGCCGACGGGGCCCAACGGACTTACATCCGGTGGGGCCAAGGTCCAATGGAGCTGGGATGCGGGCAGCAAGACGCTGGTCGGCTACACGGGGGCGATTGGCGGCGCCGATTACAAGGCGGTGGTCGAGGTCAAGCTGACGGCATACAATGCCAGCGGCAAGGGAGAGTGGACCTATGACGTGACCCTTAAGGAGCCACTCGACCACAGGGATACGACCTCGGAAGACAAGCTGTCGTTCCAGCTGGACGTGGAGGTCTCCGATGGCAGCGGCGTCACCAAGGACACGCTGGATGTCAGCGTCGAGGACGACTCCCCCATTGCTGGCAACAGCGATGCCGTTTCCGTGGTGAAGACCGATATTCCGAACGTGCTGACCGGGCTCTTCGATCTGACCCAGTACAGTGACAATCAGAGCACTCTGAACATGGCAGGCCTTACCATCAGTGCCCTGGGCTTCAAGTCGGCAACCGACTCGTCACTGGTGGCGGCGGATGTCAACGGCTCCAGCTCGGGCCTGGGAGTGGCCAGCGGTGAGGCGCCTTACCACAACCTCGCCAATGAAATTGACTTCCGCCACTTTGCTGATGGCTCTTCCGTATCCGAGCGGCTTATCGTCACGCTGGATGCGGGCAAGGTTGCCTACGGCGCCAATATCAAGTTCAGCCAGATGTTTGGCAAAGAGTTGGAAAGTGGAGTGGTAGAGTTTTACCGCGACAACGTATTGATTTCCACACTTTCATTCAGATCGGATGCTGCGGGGGGAGAGTACAAGCAAAACTTCCAGGTGCAGCAGGGTGGCTTCGATACCATGGTGATCAAGGCGACCAATAACGGCAACATCAATACCAAAGACAACAGCGACTTTACCGTCAAGTCTATCGAGTTTCTGGGGGCTGATACGCCGCAGGCAATTGCCTATGGTTCGGGTACGGTTGCACCGCAATGGGGTGCTGATGGCAAGGGACATATAGCGCTTTCGGGACCCAATGAAGTGGGTTTGATGACAGCTACTGGTAAAGTGATCTTAATTTCCAGCAAAGCAGATCAACCCAATACCCTGTATGGCAAAGCCAGTGACGGCACTTTGGTGTTCAGGTTGGAGTTCACCCCGGCCACCGGCAAGTGGGAGTTCTTCCAGTACCAGAGCATGTCCAAGCCCCTGGGAGATGGCGATATCGACTTCCAGATCCGGGTGACGGATGGGGACGGCGACTGGAGCCTGGGTTCTTTCGCGACCAAGCCGCTGTTTACTCCGATCGTGCAGTCGGTATCCAGCGAGAACACAGTGGAAGGCGGCAATCTGCAGCATACGGTGACCCTGTCCGACGCGACCCAGGAAGCAACGGAGTACGATTTCGTCATCATGGGCAGCGGTACCAACCCGGCCTCCAACCTTGATTGGGGCACCGCCCAGTTCAGCAACGGCGTGACCTATAACAGCACCACCGGCAAGATCACGGTGCCGGCCGGGGTATCCGGCTTTACCGTGACCATACCAACGGTGAACGATCGACTAGTAGAGGCAAACGAGACCCTGTCGGTGACTATAGGTGGCCAGAGCGGTACCGGCACCATCCTTGACAACGATCGGGCGCCGACGGCGGCTGGCGGCCACAGCGCCGGTGCCGAAGATCAGCCCCAGGTCCTGACCTGGGCCCAGTTCGGTGCCAGCGATGATCAGGACGCGACCGATCTCGGGGTGCAGATCAACACCCTGCCGCTGAACGGTACCCTCGAATACCTCAATGCGGCTGGGCAGTGGGTTGCGGTGCAAACCGGATCCCTCATCTCCTATGCCGAGGTGAACGCAGGCCATCTGCGCTTCGTGCCAGGTCTGAACGAATCGAGCACCCATGCCGCCAACGGCAACGGCGCTGTGGTCGGCAATATGAAGGGCGACTATGCCAGCATCGGCTATCAGATAAGCGACGGTGCCAACCTCAGCAACGGCAGCAAGCTGGTGATCGACGTGGCGGCGGTGGCCGACAAGCCCACGGTCAACGTCACCCTGATGGGGAATGGCATGCCGTCTTACAGCCAGAGCTTCCCGAGCGCGGGGATCACCACGGGCCAGTTCCAGTCCGGCAGCTTCGACAAGGGGGCCCTCGGGATCACCAACACTTTGACCGATAGCACTTCTAGTAAGGACACCGTGGTGGGTGGTGATGGCAACGACTACATCGTGAGCCAGAAGGGGGGCGGCGACCACTTCGTCGGTGGCAACGGCAATGACGTGCTGGTCGGTGGCAACTCAGTGTCGGGCGATACCCTCGACGGCGGCGTTGGAAACGACATTCTGGTCGCTGGGTTGGGTGGCGATACTCTCTATGGCGGTGCTGGTGATAAAGATATCGCAGTACTGTCCGGCAACCGTGCCGACTACGCCATCACGAAGGGCAGCGGATACTCGATCAATGATCGCTGGTTCAACTTCTCCGTCACGGAGAAGGGGGTCGGTATCACCAAGGCGCTGCACGACGTGGAGTATGTCCAGTTCGCCGACGGTGTCTACCAGATCAATCAGGATACGGGCGTGCTGACCCTGGTGCAGCCGGTGGTGGTCGACTACCCGCTGGAGGTGAGCGCCTCCCTGAGCGATCGGGATGGCAGCGAAGTGCTCGACAGCCTGGTGCTGAGCGGCATGCCCAAAGGCTCCGAGCTCTACAAGGGCAGCCAGTTGCTGGGTACCGTCGGGGACAATGGCAAGCTGACCTTCACCGCGTCGGACAAGCTGTGGAGCAGCAATGCACTGGATCTGAACCTGAGCGGCCTGACTCTGCGGGTACCGGGTGACAAGGCGTAACCGTTCACCGGGACG
>NZ_CDBZ01000104.1 GCF_000819985.1 Aeromonas media
TGTTCACGATCTCGCCCTGACTGGTGGAGAGGGGATGCATTGAGAAATTACCTGGTGGCGGACGCAATACACGCTATCAGATCTGCTTGCACACCGAGGGAGTTTGAAAAAGCATCGCCATGGGGCGTTAATTTCATCTGGTAGATGAGAGCTGCGATTGGTGTACAAATGACGCTATTTAGTTAAATGTTGACGCCATGATGTGTGCCGTCAGGCATATGAACGAATAGACTTAACCGACAGTCATGGCTCTCAACTAATCTTTTGAGTGATAACAAACTATCGAGAACATCGGGATCTATTGCAGGAACATCACCAGGCCCGAGATTTGAAAGCAGTTTGGTCACACTGAGACGTACCAGTTGCTCTTCGGCCAGCGCCTTGGCTCTCTGGACAACCTCGGGTGATTCGGATGAAATCATATCCTCCAATGTCCTCCCCATACGGTGCTCCTACTACAGATAGAATTAAAGGCCCACGCCGAGCAGGCATGGGCTCTCAGCATTAGATCAAGAAGTCATCCAGTGCTTTTCCAGCCGCAACAGCGTCTGCAATGGCCTTGGGCATGCGCCCCTGGCCAGTCCATGTCTTCTCCTGACCGCCTTCGGTGTACTTGTATTTTGCAGGACGGGGAGCGCGTTTGGCTTTGTTGGCTGAACCATCAGCTTTCGCTGGAGCCGCAGTGCCAACCAGCTCACTCGGATCTATGCCCGCTTGTTTCAGCAGCTCGGTAAACTCAGCCAGTTTTTGCAGGCGTTCAGCTGACTCTTCTCTCAATTTGCTCTCTTGCTGCTCACGTTCGGCATAGATTTCGTCAAATTTGTCTTTAGCCTCGACCAACTGCTCATAAGACAACTCACGCAGTACAGCTCGCAGACTACGAATATTCATCAGTGTTTTCAAAAAATCGTTCATTGATAGCCTCATGTATCACATTTTTATATCATGAAAATTATCTCTCAATCTCAGCATCAGCTCCACTGTTTTTTGCACCAAGATAGTTTGGAAATAGCATCATTCAAAAATCGTGAGCTAAATTGCGCTTGAATCTATTTAATAGCCTAGCTCCAATCTGCTATGAAACTATGTAGCCAAAAATTAAATCTAGGTGGTAGTGAGCGTTGAGACCATCTCACCAGATGAGCCGATGAAGGATCTTGTTCGGCTCACGAAATGAGCCGATTGAAAAGTATCATTGGCTCACAGAATGAGTCGATGATAAGAGATTTTTATCTCCACACAAACTAGAGTATGGGAGCATATTACTCATATTATTTCCCTATTAGAATAATCACGCCCAAATGTGTCTGGGTTTGCAGCCTCATAGTCATCGTCAAACATATGTTCCCCGCGATGCATCTCCCTCACTGTTGCGAGTGTACCGAAAAAGCACATTTCACACAGATGCACCTTATAACGTTCACCATCGTGACGGGAACCATAGCCAAAATCCGCCGATAACGAGCCGTATTGATTGGTTCCAAAATTCGTTTTTGTACTACGACCACAGACATCACAGAGGACATCGACAACTTGTTCTGTTGGCACAATTTCTTTTACGAGCATGCAAAGCCCCTTAAGTAATAAGTTATGAAATCTATAATATTCTTCTGTGGTGGATATAGGAATAACCTGTGCAGGTTGGATATCATAGATGTCACCTGTATTGAACAGTTATTTGACATTTTGCTTTTGGATATCTTTGCACTCAAATTTTGGAGGTGTTTTCCAACCGGTAACGCGCCCGCTGCGTTTGTTGATCCTGCGGTATTCATTCCCCAGCAGGATTTCCCATTCAGAGCCGTTCTCCGATAGAACCTGAAAAGTAGTCCCAAGCTCAATGCCTAATCCAGGCTCAGTACAGACTAACTCGGTCATCAGCCCTCCTCAATGCAGGGGCATTCTGCTGTGAATCTTCCACTCAAAGCGACAGTTTGGAGTAGGATAGCTCATGAAAGGTCGTGTTTGTACAATGAGGAATGCTACATGATGCCCTATACAACCTATCATCCTAGTAGTGACGCAGCTACTCCGAACCAGCGCCTAGAAGGTCTTGGTATTCCTCGTGACCCACTAGGAGCACATCAATGGATCGTGGCTGGCGTAGCACCGGACATACTCTATCGGCTCGCTGAATTGATGAAGACTGATGTGGGGATGGTTTGCCAGTGGGCTGGTATTAGCCGGAGTACACTGGCCCGCAAGCTGCGGATTACAGCCCCCCTATCAATATCGCAGGGTGCCAGGGTATACGGAGTTGCACAGGCTCTCGATGTGGTTCTCGCCTTTCACAGGAACGATACCGTCAAGACACTGTCTTGGTTAAACCGCACAGCCTGGGGCCTAGGTGGTGTAGCCCCAGCTAAGTTGTTGGCTACACCAATGGGGGTTCAGGCTGTTGTCGATCTAGTGGGACGGATTCGGCATGGGGTGTGCCTATAAATTTAGGCAGCCTGCGGCCTCATCTTTCAGTTCAAAAAAACATCACGATAGTTTTTTTTCAAATTTTTTCATTTTAGCCACTTGAAAAATACTGAAAACTGTCCATTTACTAATTATGAGAACAAAAGACTTTTTTAAACATTCCGCTGCTTCGCAGCGAAGATAAACCAGTTTTACTACTTCCCCACATACTATTTTATTAGAATCGACACTGATATTAGCATTCAAACATGTCAAGCTTTAATAAATAGGCTCAAAAATCATGCTGTCATTACTTAACTAAGTGTCAAATTTCGTATGAGTAGAATCAAGACCGAAAAACAGTCATAATAAAATATGGTTATTTTCGCACCTATGGTGCGGGCTAAACAGACAAAAAGTTCCACCTTATGATTAGCATCTATTATTTTTTCATTTAACAGCCACCATTTATGGCGGCTGCCATGAATAATTAAAAATATTATTGATGATAACACGTAACCGTTCACCGGGA
>NZ_CDBZ01000105.1 GCF_000819985.1 Aeromonas media
CTTCGAAGTTGAATTCGCGAGGCGCCGGGATATCGGCTGGAGGGGGAAGGTGGATTGGTGGTCGTCGGGGCGGCTGAAATAGACGATGAATCAGTATGAAGTGTGTGGGAAATAACCGCATACGCCCTCTTGTTCCCCTTGATAACCTTCTTCCACCGGCGAAGCGCAATATTCCCGGGGTAGCAGCATCCTTATGAACCCGGGCTGGAGGACTGTGCGCTTATTTTTCCTTGAGGGTGGAGAGACGCTTGTTCAGCGCCTCCATCTCGTCTTGATACTGACGCGTCACAGCCGGCACATCCAGGCGTCGGGTTTCGCCAGTCTCGGAAGTGGTGGAGTCTGATTGGCCCTCGCTGAATCTGGTCATCTCGGGGTTCATCTTCTGATCCTTGGCGCCCATCTCGGGGTGCAGGGCCTCAAGCTGGCGCTGCTGCCGACTGCTGGCCAGGTTCTCCTCGATATCCCGGGTCCGCTTGTTTGCCCGTTCGACCTCCTCGGCCGAGGGGATGAAGACATTCATCCGCACCGGCTCGCTGTCACCGGTGCAGGGGATGTCGCTGAAGGTGATATTGCCGTTGCGGGTACATTGATAGACATCGGCCCGGGCGACCAGAGTAGTAGCGGCAACCAGGCAGCCAAGTGAGATGATCAGCACGCGTGACATAGGCTCCTCCTTGGATCCTTCCTTTGCACATTAGTACATGGCGCCTGACCAGACAATCGACCAGTGCCATCGACTCCCGCCAGGATGTCGTCATGGGGCGAGCCGATCCCCCCGGTGTGCCACTGGGGGTCATGCAACCCGCCCGTTGGGTGGTCATTGTCGCTAAAATCGGTGGCATCCTGGTCGTTTTCCCCGCAGTTCAACACATCAGAGCACCATAGCGGGTCACAATGAGGTATCTTATGCCACGATTTCATCCATTTAACGGTGTCGAGACCCCATATGATTATCAAACCCAAGGTTCGCGGCTTTATCTGCACCACCACTCATCCGGTCGGTTGTGAAGCCAATGTTCGTCGCCAGATTGCTTACACCCAGGCCAAGGGCTCCATCGAGAATGGCCCCAAGAAGGTACTGGTGATCGGCGCCTCCACCGGTTATGGTCTGGCCTCCCGGATTGCCACTGCCTTCGGTAGCGGCGCCGCCACCATTGGCGTCTTCTTCGAAAAGCCGAGCTCCGAGACCAAGACGGGCTCCGCCGGCTGGTACAACTCCGCCGCCTTCGACAAGGCTGCCAAAGAGGCCGGCCTCTACGCCAAGAGCGTGAATGGTGACGCCTTCTCCCACGAGTGCCGCGCCAAGGTGATCGAGCTCATCAAGCAGGATTTGGGTCAAATCGATCTGGTGGTCTACTCCCTGGCCTCCCCGGTACGCAAGATGCCGGATACCGGTGAAGTAGTGCGCTCCGCGCTGAAACCCATCGGTGAGGTCTACACCTCCACTGCCATCGACACCAACAAGGATCAGATCATCACCGCCACCGTCGAGCCGGCGAATGAGGAAGAGATCCAGAGCACCATCACCGTCATGGGCGGTCAGGATTGGGAGCTGTGGATGGCTGCCCTGCGTGATGCGGGCGTGCTGGCCGACGGCGCCAAGTCCGTGGCCTACTCCTACATCGGCACCGATCTGACCTGGCCCATCTACTGGCATGGTACCCTGGGCCGCGCCAAGGAAGATCTGGACCGCGCCGCCTCCGCCATCCGTGGCGATCTGGCCGCCAAGGGCGGCACTGCCCACGTGGCCGTGCTGAAATCCGTGGTGACCCAGGCCTCTTCAGCCATTCCGGTGATGCCGCTCTACATCTCCATGGCCTTCAAGATCATGAAGGAGAAGGGCATCCACGAAGGCTGCATGGAGCAGGTGGATCGCATGCTGCGTACCCGCCTGTACGGCGCTGATCTGGCGCTGGACGAGCAGGCCCGTATCCGCATGGATGACTGGGAACTGCGTGAAGACGTGCAGCAGACCTGCCGCGATCTCTGGCCCTCCATCACCACGGAGAACCTGTCCGAGCTCACCGACTACGCCGGCTACAAGCAGGAGTTCCTGCGCCTGTTCGGTTTCGGTCTGGACGAAGTCGATTACGATGCGGATGTGAATCCGGATGTGACCTTCGACGTGGTCGAGCTCTGAGCCTGACTCAAGTGAAAACAGGGCCCTGCGGGGCCCTGTTTTTTTGGCAAAAATCCCGCCATGTTGCGGAATTTTATTATCCACGATCACCTTTTTCCCATATCAAACCCTCTAGGCTTGCGCTGTTTGGATCACATGACGGCATTGCCGAGGTACGGAAGCTATGACCACATCAACCGCGGCGCCCAAGAAGCGCCAACTCCCCACTGTCTATACCCTGCTTTTCATCATCATCGCCTTGATGGCGGCCCTCACCTGGGTGCTGCCGGCGGGAAAATACAACTACCTGACCGCCAAGACCCAGCAGCCTGTTGCGGCGGCGGCCGTGGCCGACTACAGCGGCGACGAGCGGCTGCTGCCGGTGCCCGGCAGCTACACCGAGCTCCCCTCCCAACCGCAGGGGGTGTTCGAGGTGCTCAAGGCACCGATCCAGGGCTTTCACAAGGCAGCCGATGTGGCGCTGTTCGTGCTCATCATCGGCGGCTTTCTGGCGGTGACCATGCAGAGCGGGGCGCTCGATGCCGGGGTGGGGGCCATAGTGCGCGCCTTCGCCGGGCGCGAGCGGCTGCTTATTCCTGTGCTGATCGCTTTATTCGCCCTCGGTGGCTCCACCTTCGGCATGGCGGAGGAGACGGTGGCCTTCTGGGCGCTCATCGTGCCGGTGATGATGGCCGCTGGCTTCGATCGCATGGTGGCGGCGGGGATCATCTTGCTCGGCTCCGGGGTCGGGGTGCTGGCCTCCACCGTCAACCCGTTTGCCACCGGCATCGCCTCCGGTTTTGCCGGCATTCCCATCGGTGAGGGGATTGGCCTGCGGGTCATCCAGTGGCTGCTGCTGGTGATCTTCGCCTCCTGGTTCGTGATGCGCTACGCCAAGCAGGTGCAGCAGGACAAGTCCCGCTCCGTGCTGGCCGACATCGTCTATGACGACGAGTTTTCCCAGATGAAGAGCGGCAATCTCGCCTTCACCGGCAAGCAGAAGCTCACCATGCTGGTCTTCTTCGGCACCTTCCTGCTGATGATCTATGCCGTGGTGCCCTGGTCGGATCTGGGCATCGATCTGCTGCCTACCTTAGGCTGGTAGTTCGATGAGCTCTCCACCCTGTTCTTCAGCGCCTCCATTCTGATTGCGATCATTAACCGGATGCCGGAGTCCAGCTATGTGGCGACCTTCCTCAACGGGGCACGGGATCTCATCGGGGTAGCCCTGGTGGTCGCGGTGGCGCGGGGCATTTATGTGGTGATGGAGCAGGGCGTCATCATCGACACCATATTGCACTGGGCCGAGGGTCTGGTGAGCGGGCTGTCGTCGGTCTTCATCCTGATGGCCTATCTGGTGCACATCATCCTGAGCTTTTTTATTCCCTCCACCTCGGGGCTGGCGACCGTCTCCATGCCGCTGATGGGGCCGCTGGCGGACTTCTCCGGCATCTCGCGGGATCTGGTGATCACCGCCTATCAGTCTGCCTCCGGCTGGATCAACCTGTTCGCTCCCACCGCCGCCCACCTGGTGGCGGGGTTGGCGCTCGCCAGGATCCCCTACGATCGCTTCGTGCGCTGGGTACTGCCCTTTATCCTGGGCGTCGCTCTCATCACCATGGGGGTGCTGGTGGCTGGCGCCCTGCTGCAAGGCTGATGGCACGGATAAAAAACGACAGATAACAAAAAGGCTCCCGAGGGAGCCTTTCTCATGAGTGGGGCTTACTGCTTGTAGCTCTTGAGGAAGCGGGCGAGGCGGCCGATGGCCTCTTCCAGCTCCTCTTCCCGGGGCAGGAATACCAGCCGGAAGTGATCCGGCGCCGGCCAGTTGAAGCCGGTGCCCTGCACCAGCAAGAGCTTCTCCTGCTGCAACAGATCGAACACCATCTTCTGGTCGTCGCGGATGTCATACACCTTGGGATCCAGACGCGGGAACATGTAGAGCGCCCCTTTGGGCTTGACGCAGGAGACGCCGGGGATTTCGTTCAAGAGCTCCCAGGCCTTGTCCCGCTGACGGCGCAGGCGACCGCCCGGCAGGATCAGCTCGTTGATGCTCTGATAGCCACCCAGGGCGGTCTGGATGGCGTGCTGCATGGGCACGTTGGCACAGAGCCGCATGGAGGCCAGCATCTCCAGCCCCTCGATGTAGCCCTTGGCACGGCCCTTGGGACCGGTGATGACCATCCAGCCCTGACGGAAGCCGCAGGCACGGTAGGCCTTGGAGAGACCGTTGAAGGTCACCACCATGACGTCGTCACACTGGGTGCAGACGCTGGTGTGGGAGATGTCGTCGTAGAGGATCTTGTCGTAGATCTCGTCGGCGAAGATGATGAGATTGTGCTGGCGGGCTATCTCGATCAGTTCCAGCTGAAATTCGCTGCCGTAGACGGCGCCGGTCGGGTTGTTCGGGTTGATCAGCACCAGGCCGCGGGTACGCGGGGTGATGCGGGCGCGGATATCGTCCAGATCCGGATGCCAGTCGGCCCCCTCATCGCAGCGGTAATGCACCGCATGGCCACCGGAGAGGGTGACGGCGGCGGTCCACAGCGGGTAGTCGGGGGAGGGCACCAGCATCTCGTCGCCGTTGTTGAGCAGCGCCTGCATGGCCATGACGATGAGTTCGCTGGCGCCATTGCCGATGTAGATGTCGTCGATGTCGACCTTGCGCATCCCCTTTTGCTGGTAGTACTGCATCACCGCCTTGCGGGCCGAGAAGAGTCCTTTGGAGTCGCAGTAGCCCTGGCTCTGGGGCATGTTGAGGATCACATCCTTGATGATCTCTTCCGGCGCATCGAAGCCGAACGGGGCCGGGTTGCCGATGTTGAGCTTGATGATGCGGTGGCCTTCGTCCTCGAGACGGCGGGCCTCTTTATGCACCGGGCCGCGAATGTCATAGCAGACATCGTCGAGCTTGTGCGACTTGTCGATAGTGAACATGGTGAGCGTGATTCCTTCCCCTGGGGGCGCGTTGGCAGAAAAGCTTTTTTTAGTATCAAATTTCTCTACCCCTATTCTTCACAGAATTGAATGCTAGAACAATCTAATTTATGGAATAAATCCCTGATATTTACCCCTGAAACAGGGTTGCCAGTCTGTTAAATTCAGCAGGATCGTTTGCCTCTCTCGCGAGAGACTAGTGAAAGATGAGGGCGAGGTTCATAAACCAGTAAGAGTGTATTGAATTATCCACCTCATCTGGCACGATTGGCTGGGGTAAAAATCTGCTCCAACCCCTGCTGACGGCCTAGTACGCGCGCAGCTCAGGGCGTCTTTTCATCCTGTCATCGAGGCTCTTCATGCACGCACCCGCCACCGGTCGCTACCGCCACTTCAAAGGGGGTTACTATCAAGTGCTCGCCCTGGCCCTGCACACCGAAACCGAGGAACAGCTGGTTGTCTACCAATCCGAGCAGGATGGTCAGGTCTATGCCCGCCCGGTCGCCATGTTCATGGAGTGGATCGAGTATCAAGGGCAGGTGGTGAGCCGCTTCACGCCGGTGGCGTGAGCCTGGCTCGTTGCCATGAAAAAAGGCGCCTGAGGCGCCTTTTGCATTGGGAAAACTGTCTTACAGAGCCAGATTGGCTCTGGCATAGGCTTCGAAATCGGTGCAACCACCTATGTGCTGCTCGTCCAGGAAGATCTGCGGCACCGTGGTGACGGGCTTGCCCGCCTTGGCGGCGAGATCGTCCTTGGTAAGACCGGCGACGTTGATGTCCACATAGCGGAACTCGAAATCATCGCGCTCCTCGGTCAGCTGCTCGGCAACCTGCTTGGCACGAACGCAATAAGGGCAACCCGGGCGACCAAAAATTTCTACAAACATCTTTTCTCTCCGTTAGATAAGGCCGTTGAGACGAGGCTGGCGACAGCATAGCCTCGGCTCCTGGCCAGTCAAAGCTGAAAATTTCGATACGTCCATTCGCCGTGCTCGATTGCCCGGGAGCTCTACCCGGCCATCTGTTCGAACTGCCTCAGATAGAGGTTTCCCGGGCATCCCTTTACTGTTCGGCGATCTGGATGGGCTGCTGCTGATAGATGCTCTCCAGCACACCCTTTTCGAAGACGGTCCAGGGCCAGGCGGCCTTGCTGGCGCGGTAGCGCTCGTGGGTCGCCGGATCCTGGGAGAGGCCGCGCTGGAACATGACAAACGCCTTGCGCTGGCCACCCGCGGTGTCGATGAAACCGGCCAGGTTGGAGGTGCCCGTGATGGTGCCCGTCTTGGCGTGCACCTTGTTCTTCATCATTGGCGCGGTGACGCTGCGTCGCCAGGCCAGGGTGCCGTCCACCTGGGAGCTTGGCAGCAACTTGATGAAGTCGAGCTCGGCGTCGTTCGTCTGGATGAAGTGGAGCACCGACAGCATCTGGCGTGCGCTGATGAGGTTGTGGGCGGAGAGACCGGAGCCGTCGGCCAGGGTGGCGTTGCCCAGATCGATGCCGTGCTTGGTCAGGATGGCGCGCACCGCCATGGTGCCGCTGCGATAGCTGCCCGGCTTGTTGTAGTAGTGACGACCCACGGTTTTGAGGAAGGTATCGGCGTAGAGGTTGTCGGATTTCTTCAGCATCTTGGCAAGCATCACCGGCAGGGAGACCGAGTAGTGGGTGGCCAGGGTATCGGCGCCAACCGGAGCCTGATGGGTGACCCGTAGCAGGCCGTCGTGGCTGATCCCGGCGCGGTTCATGGCCCAGCGGATGTTGTCCCAGCCCCAGGCTTCCACATCGTGGATTGCAAAGCGCAGGCCCTGCGGCTCCTTGTTCGGGGTAATGCAGCCCTTGAGTTCGTAGAAGTTGCCCTTGGCCATGTCCACTTCCAGGGCGCAGAACTGACGCGCCATGTCGCCATAGCTCATCACCTCCACGTTGTCGGCGCCGATGCCGATGGGGACGCCGGTGGCAACGTTGCCCACGGCAGGCTTGCCAATCTGGGTGGCGGTGACGGTGCCGTAGGCACAGTTCTTGTCGATGATGACGGCCGAGACGGGAGCCGCGAAGCAGAGGGTCTGATCCCCCCAGGACCAGCCGTTGCCACGCTCATAGCCGTTGTAGGCGCCGGTGTTGACGTAGACGTTGCCCTGGATGCTGGTGACGCCGAGCTGCTTGAACAGGGCCACCAGATCCATCCGCGACAGGGTGGGGTCGCCGACGAAGTTGATCCAGATGTCGCCGTTGATGGTGTCACCCTGTTTGGCGCCGGGCTGGGCCTGAATATCGGTGGCGAAGCGGAAGTCGGCGCCGAGCTCGAGCCGGGCGGCCAGGGCGGTCAGCACCTTCATGGTGGAGGCGGGGGCTATCATGTCGTCAGCGTGACGGGCAAACTCCACCCCGTTGTTGCCCTGGACGATGACGGCGTACTGGCCCCCCTTGGGCGGGGTCAGCGGGGTGGCCTGGGCCACCAGAGAAAAGAGAGCACAAAAACCAATCAACAGCCGCTGCATAGGATCCTCTAACTGAACGAAGGGCGCTGGCAGTGCGATGCGCCCCTGATAATCAAATCTGGTTACTGTCATTTGCCCGCCAGACGATGTGGCTAGGCGAGTGAGTTGGCAGTGCGGTACCGCCCTTCATAGTCAAAAATTTTCTCCTTCACCTGCCAGAAACGCCCAGACTTGCGGGCGATGACGAAATCCGGGTGACGAAACTGGTTCGATACGGCCAGCACGCTCGCCAGGGTGGTGAATTCGGGCTCCAGGCCCGGGGCGGGCCAATGATGACGCACAAAGCGTTGTTGAAACAAGCGTCGTGCGCCGCTGGTATGAAAGGCGAAGTACTCCGTCAGGGTGAGACCGTCCTCGTCGTGGTAGGTCACCTCCAGCCGTTCCCCCTGTTTGCCGCGCCCTGCGGTGAGGGTGAGTCCCGCACAGCGGATCACCATGCAGTCCTTGAGATTGAGCGCTTCCTTGAGCTTGTCGTCAGGATCCACCAGCAACTGATCGCAGCTCTGGCAGCGGCGGGCGGCGATGTCGTTTTCGGCGCCGCAGGCGGGACAGATCTTGGCGCGGAAGCGGTAGTCGCACTCCTCGCGGTGGCCCTCGTCATCTTCAAACAGTCCCTGACAGCGGCGGCCGTAGTGCTCGATCACCTTGCCCTCCTCGTCGGTCTTGCCCCAGAAGGTGTTGGCAAAGCCGCAGGCGGGGCAGGGCACCTGTACCGGCTCTGTGCCGGCGTGGGGTCTGGGCTCCCCCACCTCGGGGGCGAACAGGTTGAAGTTGTTGCCTGCATAGTCGAGTACCAGGCAATCGGTCTTGCCCGGCGAGAGGCGCAGGCCCCGGCCCACGATCTGCTGATAGAGGGACACCGATTCCGTGGGGCGCAGCATCACGATGAGATCGACGTGAGGGGCGTCGAAACCGGTGGTGAGCACCGCCACGTTGACCAGAAACTTGATCTCTCGCCCCTTGAAGGCATGGATGAGGGCATCGCGCTCCGGCCCCGGCGTCTCGCCGGTGACGAGGGCCGCCGTCTGGGCTTTTGCCTGCAGCAGCCCCTGAATTTCCCGGGCGTGTTCGACGGTGGCGGCGAAGATCATCACCCCCTGGCGCTCGCGGGCATACTCCAGCACCTGGTTCAGGATATGGGGGGTGACCCGCTGCTGGCGTTTGAGCTCGCCATTGAGTTCTGCCTCGCTGAACAGACCGTTCTCCCGCGCCACCAGCTTGCTGAAGTCGTAGTGGACTATGGGGGCATCGATCATGCGCGGTGGCGTCAGGTAACCATTTTTGACCATGAAACGCAGCGGCAGCTCGAATACGCAGTCGCCAAACAGCCGCTCGCCGTGGCTCTTGACCATGCCGTGGTAGTGGCGCCGGTAGATCCAGCCCAGCCCCAGCCGATAGGGCGTGGCGGTGAGACCGAGGATCTTGAGGGCCGGATTGGCGGCCTTGAGGTGGCCTAACACCTGATGGTACTGGCTGTCGTCATCGAGCGAGACCCGGTGACACTCGTCGATGATGAGCAGCGAGAAGGCGCCGTCGAAGGCATCCAGATTGCGCGCCACCGATTGCACCGAGCCGAACACCACCTGGGCGCTCGCCTCCTTGCGGGCGAGCCCGGCGGCAAAGATGTCGGCCTTGAGCCCCCAGGCCTCGTACTTGGCGTGGTTCTGCTCCACCAGCTCCTTGACATGGGCCAGCACCAGCACCCGGCCACGGGCCTTGCGGGCCAGCTCGGCGATCACCAGACTCTTGCCCGCCCCGGTGGGCAGCACCACCACGGCGGGATCTGGGTGCTTGCGAAAGTGGCTGATCACGGCGTTGACGGCGTCGGTTTGATAGGGTCTGAGAACGAACATGAGGGGGTGGTGTTTGGACATGGTGCGGCGCAGGATGGCGCCATTATAGGGATCTTGGGGCCACAAAAACAGCGGGCCGGCATGATTGCCGGCCCGCAGGTACCACCAAGGCGCGCTTAGTGGAAGGGGAACAGGTAATTGAGCCAGCTACCCATGCGCATCAGGATCTTGCGCATGATGGCCACATGGTGGACATGCTCGGTGTAGATGGCGGCCTGGCCGCTGGAGCCCGCGATCACCTGATACTTGGCCCACTCGGGGTCGGTGATCTCAAGGATGATGGACAGGCGGCCCGGTACCTGGGCTGTGGTCTGATCGATGAGACCTGCCTGGGCCTGGATGTTGCCCGGTGCCATGGCGGGGATCACCGACAGCACCCTGGCCTTGAATATCTTGCCTGGGATACCGTCCAGTACCACCTCGGCCTCATCGCCATCCTTGAGCCGCTGCATGCTGTTTTGCCAGAACCAGCCGACGTAGGCATTTTCATCTTCATGGATGAAGGTCATCACGGGGCGATACATGAAGGGGGTAGCGATCATGCCCGGACGCAGCGCCAGCTGCACCACGTGGCCGTCGCTCGGGGCATAGACCACGGTCTGAGCCAGCTCGTACTTGGCGATGTTGAGCTGGGCGCTCAAGTCATCCAGCGACGCCTTCTGCTGGTCAATCTGGGCGACGATGTCGTCCACGTTGGCCTGGGTCACGTCGAGATCCCGCTGCTTGCCGATGCCGCGACGCATCAGCTCCTGAGCACGATCCCGGTCCAGGCTGGCGGAGCGCAGTCTGGCATCGAGGGCTTTGAGGAAATCCTTGTTGGAGGCGAGCCGTGCGGTCAGGCTGGCGACTTTCTCCTGGAAGGGCACCGCATCGAGGCGAAACAGCACATCACCCTGCTTGACTGGCTGGTTGGCCTTGACCGGCACCTCGATCACGCGACCCTTGACCAGGGGAACGACGGGGGTGGAGACGTAGTAATTGCGCGCCAGCTCGGAATAGGGGTGGTTGTAGTTCATCAGGACGATGAGGGCGCCGATGATGAAGACACCGCCGAGCACGGCAGTCGGTACAGTCCACTTGTTGAGCGGGATCTTGAAGATCTTGAATATCCCTACACAGATGGCCGTATAGGTGAGGATAAGTAGCAAGTCCATGAAAGATTACCTATTTGTCGGTCTGTTCGAGCGTGGTCATGCGGGCCTGCAGGGCGGCAAGCTCTTGCTTGAGCGCGTTGATCTCATCTTCGTCTTTCTGCAATCGTTGATTGAAGCCCCAGCCGCGATCGGGACGATACACAGTGGCCCAGATCCAGAGGAAAGGCCAGAGCACATGCAGTGTGAACAGGCTGACCCAGCCGGCCACGTGAATAGCATCCTGGTGGGGATGATTGCGATGTTTGGCAATCTCATACGGAATGTCGTGGATGACGATGATCCCGTAGAACATGACCAAGACGACGAACACCAATATTCCCAGGGCAATGTAATCAAGTACCATCGATTTCTCCCATCTTAGTCGCGAGGTAATGCCTTGTTTCGTCTAGACAAGGCATCCGGCCATGATGACAGCATATTAGCTGAGTGCAATAGTGCAACCGGGGAGTTGATATTCCGGTACAGGCTCGGTTAAACGCTTGGTTATTTATCATGCGCCATGAATTTCCTTCTATAAAATCAATCAGGAAAGAGATTCGTATGTCTCGTAGCATAAAAGGGTGGTGCGATGGAGAGGCGATGCAGGATAAGCCGCTGGTTGGCGGTGTTGCTGTTGTTCAATATCACGTTGATTGGCAGGCCGTGGGCAGCAGAGCCAAGGCTGGAGCCAACCGAGCAGGAGAAGGCACAGACACTGGTGTTGCTTCACGAACCCATCGTCATGCTCCAGGCCAAGTTTGGCCGCCTGGACGGAGCGGCCAGGGTCCGATTGACCCATGAACGGATCCAGCGTCTGGATCCCGCCGACCTGATCCCTCCTATCACCGTTCTCAAAGGCAGCCGGCAAGGTCAGGAAACGCGGGAGTTTATGGTCAACGGCAAGCGGATCCTGGTGCTGGTGGAAGGCGACCTGGAGGCTCTCGACGAGCTGACGCTGGAGCAGGCTAGCGAGCTTGTCCGGCAGCGGCTCGACAGGGTACGCCTCAAATACCTTGAGTTACACTCGACCCCCTATCTGGTGAAGGCTGGCGGCATGGCGCTCCTGGCCAGCGTGATCTTCTTCGGCCTCATCTGGTCGCTGCAATGGGGGCATCGGCGGATCAGGAAGTGGCTCGCCAATCGCCTGCTGCTGCAGAAGGGATTGATCCCCCACCAGTGGCGTCAAGTAGCGGGCAACGTGGAGGTCCGCTTGCTCGGCCTCCTGACCCTGCTGCTGCTCTTCATGCTCACCTATGGCTGGCTCACCTATGTGCTCGGCCTCTTCCCCCATACCCGGGCCTGGAGCGAGCAACTGGGTGACTCCCTGTTTACTCTGTGCGGCGACATGCTGGAGGGCATGATTGCGGCCATGCCCGGCCTGGTGACCGTGCTGTTGATTGTCGCCATCACCCGCTTCTTCATCCGGATGCTGGCCATTCTCTTCGATCGCATCGAGCAGGGACAGTTTCGTGTGCAGGGGTTGCACGCCGAGACCATTGGGGCCACCCGGCGGCTACTCTCCGTGGTGATCTGGCTGTTTGCCCTGACGGTGGCCTACCCCTATCTGCCCGGTGCCGACTCCGACGCCTTCAAGGGGATCAGCGTCTTCTTTGGCCTGATGGTGACCCTGGGATCGGCGGGAATCATGAACCATGCCATGAGTGGCTTGGTGCTCATCTACTCTCGTGCCCTGCGACCCGGCGATCTGGTGCAGATTGGCGAGGTGGAGGGGATGGTGAGCGAGCTCAATGCCCTCTCCACCAAGCTGGTGACCCGTCAGGATCATGAGGTGACCCTGCCCAACGCCGTGGTGGTGGGGGGCAAGGTGGTGAACCTGACCCGGCTGGCGGGGGAGAAGGGGGTTGCACTGCTGACCAAGGTGACCATCGGCTACGATGCGCCCTGGCGCCAGGTGCATGCCATGCTGGAGCTGGCGGCCCGGCGCTGCACCCAGCTCAACCAGGACGAGCCGCCTCTTGTGCGTCAGTTGAATCTGCAGGACTGGTACGTGGAATATGAGCTGCAGGTACGGATGAAAGACGGCTTGCTGCCTGCCGTGGTCAAGACGGAGCTTCACGGGCATATCCAGGATGTGTTCAACGAGTTTGGAGTGCAGATCATGTCCCCCAACTTCATTGCCCAGCCGGAGCAGGCGGTGCTGGTGGCCAGGGAGCACTGGTACCAGGCGCCTGCCGAGGGGCCCGGGGCGACCAGCAAAGGGTAAGCCCCTGGAAAATGAAGAGGCCCGGCAGCAATGCCGGGCCTCTTGTCATGGGGAAGAGTCAGTTTCGGAACTCAGCTCTCCTTGGCTTCCCTCAGCTGGGAGGGCCTGAACTTTATCAGGAAGGCCAGGGTGATCAGGGCTGTGCTCACCAGACCGATGATGGTGGATACGTTCATCGCCAGCCCGAAACCGATGGGGGCGTTGGCCAGGTAGGTGATCACCACGGCGGTCATGAAGATGGCGGGGATGGTGCAGATCCAGTGCAGCTTGCCCTCCTTGATGAGGTAGGCAGCCGCAGCCCACAGCATGATGACGGCCGTGGTCTGGTTGGCCCAGCCGAAGTAGCGCCAGATCACCCCGAACTCGGCCTTGGAGATGATGAAGCCGAGGATGAACATGGGTATGGCGATCAGCAGACGCTTGGCCAGCGGCTTCTGGGTCATCTTCAGGAAGTCTGCCACGATGAGGCGGGCACTGCGAAACGCGGTGTCACCCGAGGTGATGGGCAGGATCACCACGCCCAGGATGGCGAGGATGCCGCCGACGGTGCCGAGCAGGCTGGTGGAGACTTCGTGTACCACAGCCGCCGGGCCGCCGTTGGCCATGGTGGCGTTGAGCGCTTCGGTGCTGTCGTAGAAGGAGAGACCCAGGGTGCACCAGATAAGGGCGATGATGCCTTCACCTATCATGGCGCCGTAGAAGATGAAACGGCCGGACTTCTCGTTCTGCATGCAGCGCGCCATCAGCGGAGACTGGGTGGCGTGGAAACCCGAGACCGCACCGCAGGCGATGGTGATGAACAGCAGCGGCCAGAGCGGCAGCTCGGTCGGGTGCAGGTTGGAGAAGTCCATCCCGGTGTTATAGAAGCCCTTGCCCGAGACGATGAGGCCGACGATGAGACCGACCGACATGAACACCAGCAGAGCGCCGAAGATGGGATAGAAGCGGCCAATGATCTGGTCGATGGGGACTATGGTGGCGAGGATGTAGTAGGCAAAGATCGCCACGATCCAGTAGACCAGGTCGGTGGAGGTGAGGTTGGCCAGGAGGCCCGCCGGACTCAGCACGAAGACCACGCCCACCAGCATCAGCAGCACCACGGCGAACAGGTTCATGAAGTGCTTGGCGGCAGTGCCGAGGTGTTCACCGACCACGGTCGGCACAGAGGCGCCCTTGGCGCGCACCGACAGCATGCCGGAGAAGTAGTCGTGTACCGCGCCCGCAAAGATGCAGCCGAACACTATCCAGAGCATGGCGACTGGGCCGTAGAGGGCGCCGAGTATGGGGCCGAAGATGGGGCCGACGCCGGCGATGTTGAGCAGTTGAACCAGGTAGACTTTCTTGTCCGACATGGGGACATAGTCCACGCCATCGGCCATGGTGATGGCGGGGGTGGCCAGTTCGGGTTTCGGGCCGAATATCCGCTCGACGAATTTGCCGTAGATGAAGTAGCCCGCGACCAGCAGACCGACACAGAGGAAGAACCAGATCATTGTTACGCTCCAGCATTGTTATTTTATGGTGTGCGCGGTCAGTCTAGGTGGGGACTTCTGTTAACGGAAGGTAAAAGCGGGTGAGCGGCGACATGGCGACCCGAGCGGTCGCCTGCTGTGATCCGGCGCACAGCGGGCGTCCTTACTCCAGCCCCAGATCGTCCTTGAGCTCCTTGAGATAGCGTCGGCTGACTGGCACCCGGGCGCCGCTTGGCGTGACTATCTGGGCCAGCTGGTTTTCCAGCAACTGGATCTCGAAAATCGCGCCAGGGGCCACCAGATACTGACGATGGCAGCGCAGCAGCGGGGTCTTTTCCTCCAGGGATTTCAGGGTGAGCTGGGTGTGAAACAGCTCCCCCTGACAGGCGACGTGCACGCCGCCGAGATCCGAGAAGGCATACTCTACCTGTTCGATGGGCAACAGCCGCACCCGGTTGTGCAGATAGCCGGGGATGTGGCGAATGGCCGGCGCCAGCGCCGCCACCGGCTGGGGGCTGAGATCCTGGCGCAGGCGGCTTAGCGTCTTGGCGAGGCGGGCAGGCTCTACTGGCTTGAGCAGATAGTCGAAGGCGTTCTCCTCGAAAGCCTCGATGGCGTACTCATCGAACGCGGTGACAAACACGATGCGGGGCAGGGGATCGAGCATGGCCACCAGCTCCATGCCGCTGAGTTTGGGCATCTGGATGTCGAGAAATACCACGTCCGGCTTGAACCGCTGGATGAGGCCAAGCGCTTCGATGGCATTGGCGGCCGAGCCCAGGATCTCGATGTCGGGATCGCTGCCGAGCAGCTCGGCCAGCTCCTCGCGGGCATAGGGTTCATCGTCGACGATCAGGGTGCGGATCATGTCGGCTCCTTGGCAGGGGATTGCGGCTGTCTGGGAAGGGTGAACGAGACCCGGGTCCACTGCTCAGGCTCACACTGCACCCGGATGCCAAAGCGCTCACCGAAGGCACTCCTGAGCCGCCTGTCCACAATGCTCATGCCAAGGCCATCGCCCTGTGAACCCGGTGGCCAGGCCCCGGCATTGTCCTCCACGCAGAGGGTGACACTGTCCTGGTCCTCCTCGGCGAAGAGCCGGATCCGTCCCTGTTCGAGCAGGGAGCCGGTCCCGTGCTTGATGGCATTCTCGATGAGGGGCTGCAGGGTGAAGCTCGGCAGTTGCACGTCGGCCAGGTGCGGCGGGATCTCGTTGATGACGGTCAGGCGCTCGCCAAAGCGTGCCTGTTCTATCTCCAGATAGGATTGGCAGTGCTCTTGCTCTTCCTGCAGGGTGGCCAGATCGTTCTGGCGCTTGAGGTTCTTGCGAAAGAACAGCGACAGATGCAGCAACAGCTGGCGTGCCCGTTCGGGGTCGCGCCGGGTGATGGCACTGATGGTATTGAGGGTATTGAACAGAAAATGGGGATTGATCTGCGCCTGAACGAGCTTGAGCTCTGACTGGACCAGCAATCGCTGCTGCTGCTCCAGCCGCCCGCTCAGCAACTGTTGTGACAGCAGGTTGGCTATCCCTTCCCCCAGGGTGTGGTTGATCTTGAGGAAGAGCCGCTTCTTGGGTTCATAGAGCTTGATGGTGCCGATCACGCCTCTGTCTCCCTGCAGCGGGATCACCAGCACGGAGCCGAGCTGGCATTGGGGGGAGATGCTGCAGCGATAGGGGTGGCGGTTGCCATCGGCAAACAGCACTTTGTTCTGGGCGATGGCCTGCAGGGTGATGGCGGACGTGATGGGGGTACCCGGTTTGTGGTGATCCTCCCCCGTGCCGATGAAGGCGAGGATCTTGTCGGTGTCCGTGATGGCGACGGCGCCGACCCCGGTCTCCTCCTGCACGATATGGGCTATCTTGCGGCTCGCCTCGGGAGTGAAGCCCTGGGTCATGATCCCCAGGGTACGGTTGGCTATGGTGAGCGCCTTGGCCGAAAAGACCCGGGAGAACTTCTCGTACATTCGCTGCTGGTCGCGGATCATGCTGATGAAGAGTGCCGCACCACAGGCGTTGGCGAGGATCATGGGGGTGGCGATGGTGCGCACCAGCAGCAGGGACTTGTCGAACGGGGTCGCGACCAGCAGGATGATGAGCATCTGCATGATCTCGGCCGCAAAGGTGGTGAAGAAGGCAATCCGGGGCTGGAACAGCGCATCCACCCGGTTCGTTTGCATCAGCCGCCAGTGCACCAGGCCGCCCAACAGCCCCTCGCACGTGGTGGAGATGGCGCAGGCGAGATCGGTAAAGCCGCCCAGGGTATAGCGATGCAGACCCCCGGTCAGTCCCACCAGGAAGCCCACCAGAGGGCCTCCCAGCAGTCCTCCCAGCACGGCACCGACGGCACGGGTATTGGCGATGGCATCGTCGATATCCAGCCCCACATAGGTGCCCAGTATGCAGAAACAGGAGAAGATAACGTATATCAGTATCTTGTGAGGAAGCCTGACCGAGTAGTTGGCCAGTGGGCGCAGCAAGGGACTCTTGGAGAAGAGGTAGGCGATCACCAGGCTGACGCTCATCTGCTGGAGCAGGGAGAGGACTAATTGCATAAAAAACCTTCCTCAAGAATCATCCCGGGCCAGAACGCCACCGGGGCGTACTGTGAGCAAGATCCTGTCTTGCTGCAGGACTCGGCCCCATGGCGGGGGAAGTTTGCCAGAATGAAAAAAATAAAACCATATAAAATCAGCACGTTAAATTGATATTTGTGTAACCGGGCGGCGCTTGATATTGCTGGAGAGAGCATGAATGTGCCTGCTGGGTACGCCACATGGAGGTGGCATGCTCCGCCCGGCCTTTGGCTGGGCGTTTTTTATCCAGCTCCAATGGCGGACAGTTTTGAGGGGGCTCGAGCAATTATTCAGGTTTGTCCAATGAGTTATCCCCAGCTTCTGGGGATAACTCAGAAGGCGAAATAGTAGCAGACGCGTCGGCCTAGATGGAAAAACAACCGCTGCCCCTCATCCAGCTCCTCCTGCCTGAGGGTGGCGATGATGCTTCTCTCATCTTCCCGCAGATCGATCATGGCCACGGCTTCCGGGCGCTGCCCCTTGATGTAGGGTTGCACCTTGGGTTTGAGGGGCATGGTGGGTTCGCTCGAGAACACCAGCGCCACTGTATCATCCTCCAGACGCACCAAGGATCCGGGCGGATAGACTCCCAGCACCTTTATCAACAATCTGACCAGATCTTGATCGAATTTCTTCTGGGACAACTTGTAGAGCTGGCCGATGGCCTGACTCGGCCCCGCGGGGTGGAGGCCGCTGCGCGGGTGCAGCAGTTCGTCGTAGTGATCTACCAGACCGATGAGGCGGGCGAGGGGAGGGATCCTGTCACCCTGGATACCGAGGGGAAAGCCGCTGCCGTCCAGCCGCTCGTGGTGGAGATGGGCAACCTCGCGGATCCTGGGTTCGAAGGCCTGCAGCTGGTTGAGCATCTCCAGCCCGTACTGGGGATGCATGTTGAGAAAATTGAGCTCCGCCTTGCTGAGTTCTCCCCGTTTCTGGGTGATCTGGCTCGGGATCTTGAGCTCGCCGATATCGTGCAGCAGGCCGGCCAGGCCAGCCTCCTCGATCTCGATATGGCTCATGCCGAGCTCCCTTGCCATCAGCATGGCGATGAAGGCCACGCTCAGGCTGTGTTGCAGCAGGATGTCCGTGTGCTGGCTGCGGATGAGGTGCAAACCCAGAGGTCCCTGATGGTCGGCGAGGCGAGTGGCGACGATGCGCACCATCTGGGCGGTGTTGGCCAGCCCCTCGTCGGGCTTGAGATTGAGGGCGCCGAGGGCGTCACGAAGATCTGACAGGGATTGGCCGAATGCCTTGTCGGCGGTACGCAGGGAGCGGCGAAAGGCCTTCTCGTCGAATGCGGATTTGGTCGGAAGGGGGGAGGCATCTTGCGTCGCACCGAGCTCAAATGAAGGGGCTGGCTCTGCACGCAGGAGGGGCTCGACGGGGAGATCGCTCTTGTCGGGATCCACCATCAGCAGGGTGAGTTCGAGGTGACGGAGGATGTCGAGCTGCTGCTGGTCGCGGATCTTGAAGGCATTGAACATGAAAGGGTGGTTGGTCCATCCCGTGGGGAGATGGATGTAATGGCCGATTTTCAACTGCTCGATGGAGGCCTGTATCAGCGCCATAGACTCGCTCTTCTGTCGAATTTGCCTATCAACAAGCTAGCAAAATTAAACAGATAGACAAACAAAAAAGCCCGCGCATGTGCGCGGGCTCTTGTCATCCGGACCGGTTATCAGGCCTTGGATTTTTTCTTGCTGTCTACCTTGGCGTCGACTTTGACCTCAACCTTGGTCGCCACCTGAGCTTCCTCGATGAAGGGACGGCCGTAGTAGGTGTCCATCAGGATGGCTTTTAGCTCGGTGATCAGCGGGTAGCGCGGGTTGGCGCCGGTGCACTGGTCATCGAAGGCTTCCAGCGCCAGCTGGTCAACCTTGGCCAGGAAGTCGGTCTCGTTCACGCCGGCTTCACGGATGGAGGCCGGGATGCCCAGAGTCGCTTTCAGCTCGTCCAGCCAGGTCAGCAGCTTCTCAATCTTGGCCGCGGTGCGGTCACCGGCTGCGGTCAGACCCAGATGGTCGGCCACTTCGGCGTAGCGACGACGAGCCTGCGGACGGTCGTACTGGGAGAACGCAGTCTGCTTGGTCGGGTTGTCGTTCGCGTTGTAGCGGATGACGTTGCTGATCAGCAGGGCGTTGGCCAGGCCGTGCGGGATGTGGAACTCGGCACCCAGCTTGTGGGCCATGGAGTGGCACACACCCAGGAAGGCGTTGGCGAACGCGATACCGGCGATGGTGGCGGCGTTATGCACCTTCTCGCGGGCAACCGGGTCGTTGGCACCGTTCTGGTAGCTGGAGGGCAGATACTCTTTGAGCAGTTTCAGGGCTTGCAGCGCCTGACCGTCGGAGTACTCGTTGGCCAGCACGGACACATAGGCTTCCATGGCGTGGGTCACGGCATCGATACCGCCGAAGGCGCACAGGGATTTGGGCATGCCCATGACCAGGTTGGCATCCACGATGGCCATGTTCGGGGTCAGCTCGTAGTCGGCCAGCGGGTACTTCATGCCGGTGGCGTCGTCAGTCACGACCGCAAACGGGGTCACTTCAGAACCGGTACCTGAGGTGGTGGTGATGCAGACCAGTTCGGCCTTCACGCCCATTTTCGGGAACTTGTAGATACGCTTGCGGATGTCCATGAAGCGCATGGCCAGGTCTTCGAACGCGGTGTCCGGGTGCTCGTACATGACCCACATGATCTTGGCGGCATCCATGGGTGAACCACCACCCAGGGCGACGATCACGTCCGGCTTGAAGGAGTTCGCCATCTCGGCGCCCTTGCGAACCACGGACAGGGTGGGGTCGGCTTCCACTTCGTAGAAGATTTCCACTTCCATGTTCAGCTTCTTGAGCAGACGAACCACTTCATCGGCATAGCCGTTGTTGAACAGGAAACGGTCGGTGACCACCATGGCGCGCTTCTTACCTTCCAGGTCGCCCAGGGCGATCGGCAGGGAACCACGACGGAAGTAGATGGATTTCGGAAGTTTGTGCCACAACATATTTTCTGCCCGTTTTGCGACTGTCTTCTTGTTGATCAGGTGCTTGGGACCGACGTTCTCGGAGATGGAGTTACCACTCCAGGAGCCGCAACCCAGGGTCAGGGACGGGGCGAGCGCGAAGTTGTACAGGTCACCGATACCGCCCTGGGTGGAGGGGGTGTTGATGAGGATACGGGCAGTCTTCATCTTGTCGCCGAAGTACTTGATGCGGTCGGCGTTGCGATCCTGGTCGGTGTAGAGGCCGGAGGTGTGGCCGATACCACCGATGTTGACCATGTCGCAGGCCATTTCGACGGCTTCTTCGAAGTTCTTGGCGCGGAACATCCCCAGGGTCGGGGAGAGTTTCTCGTGAGCGAACTCGTCCTCTGCACACAGCTCCAGACCTTCACCGATGAGGATCTTGGTGGTGGCAGGCACGGTCACACCGGCCATGGCGGCGATCTTGGTGGCGGGCTGGCCCACGATGTCGGCGTTCAGGGCGCCGTTGATCAGCAGCACTTTACGCACCTTGTCGGCTTCGTCCTTGGAGAGGATGTAGCCGGCGTGAGTCGCGAAACGCTCCTTGACCTGGTTATAGATGGAGTCGACCACGATGACGGCCTGCTCGGACGCACAGACCACGCCGTTGTCGAAGGTCTTGGACATCAGGATGGAGGCGACGGCACGCTTGATGTCGGCGGTTTCGTCGATAACGATGGGCACGTTACCGGCACCCACGCCGATGGCGGGCTTGCCTGAGGAGTAAGCGGCCTTCACCATGCCCGGGCCACCGGTGGCCAGAATAAGGTTGATGTCGTTGTGCTTCATCAGGGCGTTGGACAGTTCAACGGACGGTTGGTCGATCCAGCCGATGATGTTCTTCGGGGCACCGGCGGCGATGGCTGCATCCAGTACCAGCTTGGCTGCGGTATTGGTGGAGTTCTTGGCGCGGGGGTGCGGGGAGAAGATGATGGCGTTGCGGGTCTTCAGGGAGATGAGGGCCTTGAAGATAGCCGTGGAAGTCGGGTTGGTGGTCGGTACGATACCGCAGATGATGCCTACCGGCTCGGCGATGGTGATGGTGCCCATCTCGTCGTCCTGGCTCAGGATGCCGCAGGTCTTCTCGTCTTTGTAAGCGTTATAGATGTATTCGGAGGCGAAGTGGTTTTTGATGACCTTGTCTTCGATGATACCCATGCCGGACTCAGCCACTGCCATCTGGGCCAGGGGGATACGGGCGTTGCTGGCGGCCAGGGCAGCGGCGCGGAAGACTTTGTCTACCTGCTCTTGCGAGAAGCTGGCGAATTCACGCTGGGCTTCCTTGACGCGGGCAACCAGTGCATCCAGTTCAGCCAAATTGGTTACTGCCATGTTTATCTCCTGATGATTTGAAAACTGTTTAGTAAGACCTTGGCAATGCCCGGCAATTATAGTCGCCCTGTCAAGGAGAGAATCACCACAACGGGGTATTTACATGCCTTACTAAATTGTTTTCTGACCCAATTATAGAGCGGGGATGTGTAAGAAAAGATTGATCTGGATCATATGTAACAAAAGAACAAAAGAAATTTTGTTTCACCATCCCGAACGGTCAGATGTTACGGGTTTGTAGAGTAGATTGCCGGGGGGATGAACACGAGGTGAACAAGCGCTTTTCTACCGAATGACGGCTGTCGGGTCACCCACTCTCCGCTGTTTCAGTGGTGGCAAAGAGGTCGGTGAGTGCCAGCATGGTGCCGTCCCCGGAGACCCTCTCGGCCGTGAATGGGCGCAGACGTTTCATTTCTGTTGGAAAAATGGTGGTTGCTTTCATCCGGTGACAGGCTCGGGGGCGAGATATCTGATGGTTGTGCGGCAAACAGCGGGGGCGATCCCTGTTCGCGTACAGTGCGGATGCGGATCAGGGGCGGCGAGAAAGGTCACCATGAAGATCAAGATCGCGTGTCAACGTGGAGACGAGCAGTGGTGGTGAATGCGGGTTATCGCCTGGGATCGTCAGGATCAATCCATGAAAATGGCTCTTTATTGCATGGAAATCTTGTGATGAGTGGATGTGGCGACATAAAACGCCAGCATACTTTGCTGAAATGTTAACTTGATATCATTGCCATTAACAACTCGATGTGTTGATTTTTGTCGATTCATTAGAGGAACTAACTGAAAAGCCCCGGAAAGGGTGAGATTATTTGATTGGAGAAGGGAAATAGCATGGTGTAAATTTACGCGCAGTTTGACGGGGATGGCCCTCGGTGGCCCGAATTGGTTCTGGATGGCGCTTATGGCAGCAATTGACTTCTCTTTATACCTGAAATTTTTCGTCGGCCTGTTTGCGATCATCAACCCGCTGGGTCTGTTGCCGGTCTTTGTGAGCCTGACGGGCCACATGCAACCGGATGAGCGCAGGAAGACCAACACCACGGCCCACATTGCCGTGATGGTCATCCTTATGGTCTCCATGTGCATGGGGCAGCTGATCCTCGATGGTTTCGGCATCTCGCTCGCGTCGTTCCGCATTGCCGGTGGCTCGCTCATTACCCTGATCGCCTGGTCCATGTTGCAGGGCAAGCTGGGGGAGGTGAAGCACAACAAGCAGGAGAAGGGTGAACTGGCCGCGCGCGAATCCATCGCTGTGGTGCCCCTGGCTCTGCCCCTGATGGCCGGCCCCGGTGCCATCTCGTCCTCCATCGTCTATGCCAGCCAGAAGACTTTGCCCCAGCTGCTGGGCATGTTCCTGGTCGTGGTGGCCTTTGCCTACTGCTCCTGGCTCATCTTCCGTGCTGCCCCCCTGCTGTTCAAGCTGATGGGCAATACCGGCATCAACGTGGTGACCCGGATCATGGGTCTCATCATGATGTCCCTTGGCATCGAGATCATGGTGGCAGGGATCAAGGGAGTCTTTCCCGGATTGATGTGATTCAGGTCTGTTTTGTCGGAGCCGGTCCTCGTGACCGGCTTTTTATTGTTTCTTTTTTGTTAATCATTTCCTAGAATCGGGCGGCTTTGTATGAAAAACACCCATTGCGCGATATTTAAATGCTGAATAAATGGTTTAAAGCTGTTTTTTTGACCGCCAAAGCCGTCCCCACCTGATGATATCTATTGCATTATAAGAATTGTCAGGGAATTATGCGGGCAGCGGGATTTTTATCTCGTGAATGGACAAATGCATGGAATGTTCTTGTTGGAGTATGGAAATGACTCATAGAAAAACAATTATTAATACCCTTTTATTGACTGCACTCTTTGGTGGCGCCACCCTGGCACACGCCGCCGACGTCCCCGCCGGCACCAAGCTCGCTCCCGAGCAAACCCTGGTGAAAGGCAATGGCTCCGAGCCCGCCACCCTGGATCCGCACAAGACCGAAGGAACGGTTGAATCCAATATTCTGCGCGACCTGTTCGAGGGTCTCGTCACCTCAGGTCCCAAGGGTGAAACCCTGCCCGGCGTCGCCGAGTCCTGGGAAACCAAGGACAACAAACACTTCGTGTTCCACCTGCGCAAAGATGCCAAGTGGTCCAATGGGGATCCGGTCACCGCACATGACTTCGTCTTCGCCTTCCAGCGGGCCGTGGATCCCAAGACGGCTTCTCCTTACTCCTGGTACATGGAGATCCCGACCATCACGAATGCGACCGACATCATCGGTGGCAAGAAACCGGCCGACACCCTGGGGGTGAAAGCCAGCGACGATTACACCTTCGAAGTGCAGCTGGAGAAGGCGGTGCCTTACTTCGTCAGCATGCTCTCTCATACCACCACCTATCCGGTGCCCAAGAAAGTGGTCGAGAAGTTTGGTGACAAGTGGACCCAGCCCGGCAACATGGTTTCCAACGGCGCCTATGTGCTGAAGGATTGGGTGGTCAACGAGCGCGTCGACGTCGAACGCAACCCCAGCTACTGGAACAATGCCAAGACGGTGATCGAGAAGGTGACCTATCTGCCAATCCAGTCCACCAACGCCGAGCTGAACCGCTACCTGGCCGGTGAAGTCGATCTCACCTACAACATGCCGATCGAGCGCTTCAAGCAGATGAAGAAGGAGCACCCGAACGAGGTGCAGGTGAGCGGTTATGTGGGCACCTACTACTACCAGTACAACTTCAAGCACAAGCCGTTTGACGACGTGCGGGTGCGTACTGCGCTCTCCTACGCCATCGATCGCAACGTGATTGCCGACAAGGTGATGGGCAAGGGCGAAACCCCGGGCTACACCCTGGTGCCTGATTTCGTCGACGGCTTCAAGCCGGTGGCCCCGGCCTGGTCCAAGCTGACCCAGGCCGAGCGCGACGCCAAGGCGAAAGAGTTGCTGACCGAAGCCGGTTACGGCCCCGGCAAGCCGCTCAAGTTCGAGCTGCTCTACAACACCGACGACAACCACAAGAAGGTAGCCGTGGCCGTCGCCTCCATGTGGAAGAAGCTGGGTGTGCAGGTGAGCCTGGTGAACCAGGAGTGGAAGACCTACCTGGAAACCAAGAAGCAGGGCAACTTCGACGTAGGCCGTGCCGGCTGGATTGCGGATTACAACGAAGCCTCCTCCATGCTGGATCTGATGCAGACCACTCACGGCAACAACGACGGCAAGTACTCCAACACCGCCTTTGACAAGCTGATGAGCGAGTCGCGTAACCAGGTGGACGCAGATGCGCGCAACAAGCTCTATGTCCAGGCCGAAGATATCCTGGCCAAGGACATGCCGATCGCCCCCATCTACCAGTACGTGACCTCGCGCATGGTCAAGCCCTATGTGGGCGGCTACCCGGCCAACCCGCTGGACAACCTCTACAGCAAAGACATGTACATCATTGCTCACTGAGTAAAGCAACAAGTCGCATAACAAGCAGGCCCGCCGGACGGCGGGCCTTTATTACAACCGCGACCCTTTGGAAGCAGTACAGGACAGGAAATGTCTATGTTGAAATTCATCCTTAAACGTCTATTGGAAGCGATCCCGACTCTGCTGGTCTTGATCACCGTCTCCTTCTTCATGATGCGCTTCGCGCCGGGTAACCCCTTCACCAGCGAACGCGCCCTGCCGCCGGAAGTGTTGGCCAACATCGAGGCCAAATATGGCCTGGACAAGCCCATCGGCGTGCAATACCTCACCTATCTGGGCAATCTGGTCCAGGGCGATCTGGGGCCCTCCTTCAAGTACAAGGACTTCACCGTCAATGATCTGGTGAGTCAGGCGCTGCCGGTCTCCGCCAAGATTGGCTCGGTCGCCTTCCTGCTGGCGGTCACGCTGGGAGTTACGTTCGGCACCATTGCGGCCTTGAAACAGAACACCCTCATCGACTATCTGCTGATGTCGTCGGCCATGGCCGGGGTGGTGATCCCGGGCTTCGTGCTGGCACCCTTGCTGGTGCTCTTCTTCAGTATCTATCTGGGCTGGTTCCCGGCGGGAGGCTGGCAGGGAGGCGGGGTGCAGTTCATGGTGCTGCCGGTGTTCGGCATGATGATGTATTACATCTCCGCCATCTCCCGCATCATGCGTGGCAGCATGATCGAGACCATGAACTCCAACTTCATCCGTACCGCCCGCGCCAAGGGGTTGCCGCTGCGCCACATCATCCTGAAACACGCGCTGCGTCCGGCCATGCTGCCGGTGGTCTCCTATCTGGGCCCGGCCTTCGTCGGCATCATCACGGGCTCCGTGGTGATCGAGACCATTTTCGGTCTGCCTGGCATAGGTCAGCTGTTCGTCAACGGTGCCCTCAACCGTGATTACTCCATGGTGCTCGGCCTGACCATACTGGTCGGCGCCCTCACCATCACCTTTAACGCCGTGGTCGATATTCTCTATGCCGTCATCGATCCCAAGATCCGTTACTAAGCCGGGAGTACATCATGGTTGTCACAACTGAAAAACGCGAAGCCATCGAGGCATTCGCCCAGAAAGTGGAAGTGGTGGAGGGACGCTCCCTGTGGAAGGATGCCCGTCGCCGTTTCCTGCGTAACAAGGCGGCGCTGACCAGCCTCATCATCCTGACCATCATCGGTCTGGCGGTGATCGTCGGGCCGCACCTGTCCCAATACACCTTCGATGATCCGGACTGGGGGGCCATGCAGGCCGCTCCTGACATGGAGACGGGGCACTGGTTCGGCACCGACAGCCTGGGGCGCGATCTGTTCGTGCGCACCCTGCTCGGTGGTCGCATCTCGCTCATGGTCGGCATCATGGGGGCCGTGGTGGCCGTCATCATCGGCACCCTGTATGGCGCCGCTTCCGGCTTCATCGGCGGTCGCGTCGACAGCCTGATGATGCGGGTACTGGAGATCCTCAACGCCTTCCCCTTCATGTTCTTCGTCATCATGCTGGTGACCTTCTTCGGTCGCAACCTGGCCCTCATCTTCCTCGCCATCGGCGCGGTGAGCTGGCTCGACATGGCGCGGATCGTGCGAGGCCAGACCCTGAGCCTCAAGAGCAAGGAGTTCATCGAGGCGGCCCACGTCTGCGGCGTCTCCAAGTGGAAGATCATCACCCGTCATATCGTGCCGAACGTGCTGGGCATAGTGGCCGTCTACGCCACCCTGCTGGTGCCGGGCATGATCATGTTCGAATCCTTCCTGAGCTTCCTGGGACTTGGGGTACAAGAACCCATGACCAGCTGGGGTGCCCTGCTGGATGAAGGCTCCAAGTCGATGGAAGTGGCCATCTGGCAACTCCTGTTCCCCGCCGGTTTCATGGTGGTGACCCTGTTCTGCTTCAACTTCCTCGGGGATGGTCTGCGTGATGCCCTCGATCCAAAGGATCGATAAGACGCCAACGGCGCCATAAGACCCATCCGCTGGACGCGCGGCGTCAGCCGGATGGGCAGGAAAGCATCACGAGAGATCGATAAGGAGTTTTGATATGAAGTTACTGGATGTGAAAGATCTGCGGGTCGAGTTCAAGACCCCGGACGGCAATGTGGTGGCGGTCAACGACCTCAACTTCTCCCTCTCTGCCGGCGAGACCCTGGGGATCGTCGGTGAGTCAGGCTCAGGCAAGTCTCAGACTGCCTTTGCCATCATGGGGCTGCTCGCCAAGAACGGCATCATTACCGGCTCGGCCAAGTTTCAGGGGGACGAGATCCTGAACCTGCCGGAGCACAAGCTCAACAGGATCCGTTCCGAGAAGATCGCCATGATCTTCCAGGACCCCATGACCTCCCTGAACCCCTATATGAAGGTGAAGGATCAGCTGATGGAAGTGCTGATGCTGCACAAGGGGGTGAGCAAGGCGGCTGCGTTCGAGGAGTCGGTGCGCATGCTGGACGCGGTGAAGATCCCCGAGTCGCGCAAGCGGATGAACATGTACCCCCACGAGTTCTCCGGTGGCATGCGCCAGCGGGTGATGATCGCCATGGCACTCCTGTGCCGGCCGCAACTGCTCATCGCCGACGAGCCGACCACGGCGCTCGACGTGACGGTGCAGGCCCAGATCATGACCCTGATGAACGAGCTCAAGCGGGAGTTCAACACCGCCATCGTCATGATCACCCACGACCTGGGGGTCGTTGCGGGCATCTGTGACAAGGTGCTGGTGATGTACGCCGGTCGCACCATGGAGTATGGCCGGGTGAACGATATCTTCTATCACCCGAGCCACCCCTATACCGAAGGGTTGCTGCGCGCCATTCCCCGTCTCGATACCGAAGGGGAGGTGCTGCCCACCATCCCGGGCAATCCCCCCAACCTGCTGCGTCTGCCCACCGGCTGCCCCTTCCAGGAGCGTTGCCACCGGGCGCACGAGATTTGCGGCCAGCAATCACCAGTCCTGACCCCCTTCGGCGACGGACGGACAAGGGCCTGCCACTGGGTTTCGGATGCCATGATCAAGGGGGTGAACTGATGGGTACTGACAAGAAACTGCTGCTGGAAGTGTCTGACCTCAAGGTTCACTTCAGCATCAAGAGTGACAAGGCCTGGCCCTGGGCCAAGCCCTCCGCCCTGAAGGCGGTGGATGGCGTCACCCTGCGCCTCTACGAAGGGGAGACCCTGGGTGTGGTGGGGGAGTCCGGTTGCGGCAAGTCCACCTTCGCTCGCGCGTTGATCGGCCTGGTGCCGGCCACCGACGGCAAGGTGGTGTGGCTGGGCCAGGATCTGACCAAGCTCGAGCAGGGGGCGCTGCGGGAGAAGCGCAAGGAGATCCAGATGATCTTCCAGGACCCGCTGGCCTCTCTGAATCCACGCATGACCATAGGGGACATCATTGCCGAGCCGCTCATCACCTTCTACCCCACTCTCTCCAGGGAGCAGGTGAAGGAGAAGGTGCGGGCCATGATGACCAAGGTGGGGCTTTTGCCCAACCTGGTGAACCGCTACCCCCATGAGTTCTCCGGCGGCCAGTGCCAGCGCATCGGCATCGCCCGGGCGCTGATCCTGGAACCCAAGATGATCATCTGTGACGAGCCTGTCTCGGCGCTGGATGTCTCCATCCAGGCCCAGGTGGTCAACCTGCTCAAGTCCCTGCAAAAGGAGATGGGGCTCTCCCTCATCTTCATCGCCCACGACCTGTCCGTGGTCAAACACATCTCTGACCGGGTGCTGGTGATGTATCTGGGCAACGCGGTGGAACTGGGCACCCGTCAGGAGATCTTCGCCAATCCTCTGCATCCCTACACCAAGGCGCTGATGTCGGCTGTGCCCATTCCGGATCCGGATCTGGAACGCAGCAAGGTGATCCAGATCCTGGAGGGGGACCTGCCGTCGCCCATGAACCCGCCGTCCGGCTGCGTGTTCCGCACCCGCTGTCCGGTGGCGGGCCCCGAGTGCGCCAAGACCCGCCCCATGCTGGAAGGAAACTTCGATCATGCGGTTTCCTGCCTCAAGGTGGACCCGCTCTGAACCAGAGAGCCGTATTCGGGGCGCCCAGGTGGCGCCCCGATTTTTTGCAGGGGCAGATAAGATGCCCCTTGGCGCCACCTTTGGAGGCTGTTACTATCCGCCGCACAAGGGGAGTAACTTCTCGCCGGTTTGTCGTCATTACGGTGCACCCATATCCTGCAGTGCACCCGGCAGCCGGGCAGTTGATGAAGATCAGCTGTAAGTGAGACCTTGCCGAGAGGCAAGGTGTATCTGCTCCAAACGCAAACCCACGCCTCTCGGTCGTGGGTTTTGTCGTTTTGGGAGAAGTGAAAAATGGGTGAATGGTGGATGTGGACCGGTTTCTTCAGCATAGTGCTGGTCATGTTGTGGATTGACATCCGCTTTGTCGGTGGCGGCAAGGCGCACAAGGTGTCTCTGAAAGAGGCGGGGATCTGGTCCCTCATCTGGGTCAGCGTGGCCCTGCTGTTCAACCTGGCCATCTGGCTCTGGCTGGATCACAGTGCAGGCCGTGAGATCGCCAACCAGAAAGGGCTGGAATTCCTCACCGGTTACCTCATCGAGAAGGCGCTGGCGGTGGACAACGTCTTCGTCTGGCTGATGCTGTTTGGCTACTTTGCCATTCCGGCCGAGCTGCAGCGCCGGGTGCTGCTCTATGGAGTGCTGGGAGCCATCGTCATGCGTGCCGGCATGGTGTTCGCGGGCAGCTGGCTCATCGAGCAGTTCCACTGGATCCTCTACCTGTTTGGCGCCTTCCTGCTGCTGACCGGGGTCAAGATGCTGTGGGCCGCAGACAAGGAGCCGGATCTCGCCAACAACCCGCTGCTGGGCTGGATGCGTCGCCGCTTCAAGGTGACGGAGACGCTCGAGGGGGAGAAGTTCTTCGTCTGGCGTGACGGTGTGCGCTATGCCACCCCGCTGCTGCTCATCCTGGTGCTGGTGGAGGTGAGCGATCTCATCTTCGCGGTGGACAGCATCCCGGCCATCTTCGCGGTGACCACGGATCCCTTCATCGTGCTGACCTCCAACATCTTCGCCATCATGGGCCTGCGCGCCATGTACTTCCTGCTGGCCGGCGTCGCCGAGCGCTTCGCCCTGCTGAAATACGGTCTGGCGCTGATCCTGATGTTCATCGGAGTCAAGATGCTGCTGCTGGATATCTTCAAGATCCCGACCGGCATCGCGCTCGGCGTGGTTGCGTTGATCCTGCTGGCCTCCATGGGGCTCAGCCTCTGGGTGACCCGCAAGAAGGTGACTGACCAGAAGAGGGGGTAAGCACCCGCAAAAAAGGGCTCCTTAGGGAGCCCTTTTTCATGTCAGCGATTTGCTTAGCGCTTGATCTTCTTGGGGTTGGTGTAGCCCCAGACGGTGTACATGTCCGCCAGCAGAGCGCCGTTGTACTCTTCCAGATCAGACTGCTTCACTTCGGCATCCCCCTGACGGCCGAACAGCACCACCTCGTCACCGGGTTTGATCCCCTTGATGTCGGTCACGTCCACCATGGTGGTGTTCATGGAGGTCTTGCCCACCACAGGGGCCTTCTGGCCATGGATCAGCACATAGGCCTTGTTGCTCATGGCGCGGCGGTAGCCGTCGGAGTAACCCATCGGCAGGTTGGCGAGCAGGGAGTCGCGCTTGAGGGTGAAGGTGCGGTCATAACCGACGGTGTTGCCCGCCGGGTAGTGGTTGACGGAGGCGACCTGGGTCTTGAACGCCATCACCTTCTTGTACTCGGTGTAGGAGGGGATGGTGTCACCGTAGATGATGCCGCCCGGGCGTACCATGTCAAAGTAGGCTTCCGGCACTTCCAGGGTGGCGAAGGAGTTGGCGGCGTGGATGGTGAGCTTGCTGCGATCCAGCTTGCCGGCGTCGATCAGCCACTGGTAGTCCAGCTTGAACTGGGCCAGCCCCAGCTTGACGTCCTCTTTCTCCTCCACCGGGAAGTGGGTCATGATGCCGACCGGGGTGATCCCCTTGAGTTTCAGCATGGCCAGGGCATCGGCCTTGGCGTCATTCTGGCGCAGGTCGATGCCGTTACGGCTCATGCCGGCGGAGTTCAGGCCGATGTGCACCGACACGTTGGTGTTATGGCGCTGTGCGATGTCGGCGATCCCCTTGGCGCTCTCCAGGCTGCCTACCAGCTCTTCCAGCTTGTAGGGCAGCGCCTGCTCTACCTCGACCGGGGTGGCGGCACGGACCCGCATCAGGCGGCCCTCGAAGCCCTTCTCGCGGGCCACGCGGGCCTCTTCATTGCTGGCGATGCCGATGCAGGGAATGCCCGCCTTGACCACGGAGGGCACCAGCAGATCGATGCCGTGGCCGTAGGCGTCCGCCTTCATGATGGCGCAGATCTGCGGGCCCTTGTCGCCGAGACGATCCTTGAGGGTCTGGATGTTGTGCTCGAAGGCGGTCAAATCCACTTCCAGCCAGGCGTTGGCGGCGGTCTGCTCCTGGCCGTTGCGGGTGTCACTGGCCAGCGGCAGATAGGGGGCGGCGACGGCCTGGCCGGCGAGCAACCCGAAGACCAGGGTCGCGAGCAGGGTTTTCTTGTGCATGGGATGGTTCCTTTTTATTGTTTCTGTTGAGGATGGGCTCGCGTCAGACGCAAGCAGTGGCATGGCTGGGTCAGCATGTTGCTATGCTAATGATATGTTTAAATTTTTACCCAGATACCGACGCTGCGAGTGTATCTCAATGGCGTCATTTGTGGCACTTGTTGCAGGAAGAAAATATGCGTTTCGAGCTGCGTATCCCACCCTTGTTATTGTTTGTCGTGCTCGCCCTCGCCATGTGGCTGGGGCGGGGGGAGGCGCGGGGGACCGGGCTCCTGCTGGTGTTGGCCACGATGTTGCTGCTGGTGGGGGCCGTGCTGGGG
>NZ_CDBZ01000106.1 GCF_000819985.1 Aeromonas media
CAGCTTGCTCGCCAGCTTGGCGCTGAATGCCAGCGCCCCCGCCCCGCCCAAACAGATGATCCCCAGCAGCCAGCCGAGCCCGCCCAGCAGGCGCGCGGGCCAGACCCGCGCCAGCAGCTCGGCGACGAAGGGAGCCGTCAGCAGGGCCAGCGCCGGCGTGCCCGGCGTGACATAGACGCCGCGCTTGCCCGGCGACACCGAGAAGAAGACGATCACCAGCACCAGGTAGCCGAGCAGCAGGATGATGCGCTTGTCCTGCCCCAGGATGGCCTTGCGCCACGCCACCACCAGCCAGGGCAGCAGCAGGGAGACCGGCAGCCAGAACGGCGGGATCACCGAGGTGAGGTAGTACCAGAACGGTTTGACGTGATGCCAGGCGTTGGCATAGCGGGTCACCGTCTGGCGCAGCAGTATGTTGTCCCGGTAGGCCTGCAGCACGGGATCGCCGCTCTGGGCCACGGCGAGCAACATGGGCACCAGCCACAGGCCGATGGCCAGCAGCATGAACAGCGGCCCCGCCAGCCCCTTGAGCCAGTCGCTCCTGGAGGCGGCACGGATCTTCTCGCGGTGGGTCCAGATCGCAGGGATCAGGATTAGCAAGGCCAGCAGCCCCACCCCCTTGGTGATGATGCCAAGCCCGGCGGCGAACCAGCCGAGCCAGTACCAGCGCCAGCCGCCACCGCAGAGCAGGAAGCGGACGAAGCCGTAGACGCCGAGGGTGATGAAGAAGGTGACCAGCGCATCGATCTGCGCCGTCTTGGCCTGCAGGGTGAACTGGAGGGTAAACAGCAGCAACAGCCCTGCCAGGAAGCCCACCGAGGGGTTCCACAGGCGGCGGCCCATGTCCCACACCAGCGTGATGGTCAGCAGACCCGCCAGCAGGGAGGGCAGCAGAAACGCCACCTTGATGGAACCGGTCAGCAGATACCCCAGTGCTATCCCCCACATAAACATGGGGGGTTTGTCCGGGTAGATCTCGCCACCGCGCATGGGAAAGAGCCATTGCCCGCTCTCCACCATCTCCTTGGCGATCAGGGCGAAGCGCGGCTCGTCGGCGGGCCAGGGATCCCGCAGCCCGAGGCCGGCCCCCAGCACCACCAACGCGATCAGCAGCAGCCAGCCGAGAGATCTTTGATTGAGCAGGAAACGGTCATTTACCATGACGAGCCTCATAGTCGTTGACGACCTTGTCCCGCTTCCAGCCTCTGTGCTGGATATCCAGATAGAGGCTGTAGAGCGCGGTAAAGGTGGGGAAGAGGTTCTGCAACACGCCGACCGAGTCCTGTTTGGGCGAGAAGACGAAGTAGCTCAGGGTCATCAGGCTGCCGAGCACGCTCATGTACCAGAACAGGCGCGGGATCACCGGCTTGCCGGCGCGCTTGGAGGCGACGAACTGCACCAGCCAGCGGCCGCCGAACATCAGCGCCCCTGTGTAGCCGATGATCTTCCAGCCCGTCACATGCAGGCCAGTCCAGTCGAACCAGGTCAGCTCCATGGAGAGCAGGGCATCGATCATCGCCATCCTCCCAGGTGCAACCCGCCGACATGCAGGGCAAGCTCATCCCGGTCCAGCCAGATCGACGGCATCGAAAGCAGGGCATCGATCACTCCAATGTCTCCCTGATCTCGACCACCTTGGAGCGGCGCTGCAACCACCAGACGCCGACCACGTCCACCAACCCGACCCAGAGCCGGTTCCAGACGCCATATTTGGAGACACCCGCCTGCCTGGGTCTGTGGTTGACCGGCCAGGGGGACATGCGGCCACCCTGGGCCTGGATCAGGGCCGGGATGTAGCGGTGCATATGGTTGAAGCCGGGCAGGCGCAGATACCAGTCACGGCGCACCACCTTGAGGCCGCAGCCGGTATCCGGGATGCCATCCCGCAGCAGCAGATCGCGAAAACCGTTCGCGAGTTTGGACGAGAGGCGCTTCACCCAGTCATCGCGCCGATTGACGCGATGGCCGATGAGCCCGACCTGGTGCTTGTCCGAGGCGAAGCGACGCCTGGCCTCCTCCAGCATGGCGGGAATGTCGGCCGGATCGTTCTGACCATCGCCATCCAGCACCACCAGCCAGTCACCGCGGCCGTGGCGCACGCCACTCAGTACCGCCATGCTCTGGCCGACGGCCCTCGCATGACGCACCACCTGCAGCGCGGGGAATTGCGCCTTCAGACCGCAGAGCAGGGCGTAGCTGTCATCCTCGCTGCCATCGTCCACATAGATCAGCTCGTAGCTGTATTTCCCCGCCAACGCGGCATCGATCTCGCCGATGAGGGGGGCCAGATTGTCCCGCTCATCCTTGGCGGGCACCACGACAGAGACCTCGATTGAATCAACCATATGCGCTTCCCAATCATGACGAAGGATGCAATCGGTTCGATTGCGCCCCCCATTTCTATTTTATCGACAAGCTGACTAACATCATGCAAATACAAGGCGTTAGGCAGCAAGATCGGCAGTCTATTGCCACAAAAATAATAAATCTATCAATTTGAATTGTGCCATGGAGAAGAGGATCGCGAAGTGCAGCCACCTGGCGTTCGTCGCCAGAGTCTTTTCCTTCTCTGCCAAAAGTTCCATACCGTTTTCATCTCTGATGGCCGAACACATAACCAGATGTTCCATCTCCTGGCTGGCAACCCCCCCATATCGCACCTATATCTTGCGGATACGAAAGACGAGGTATCCATCATGCAGAGACTCTGCACCTGGAGCTGGGGACTCCTGCTACTGCTTGTCACACCATCCTCCCATGCCGATGCCTTTCGCCAGGCCCCGAAGGCGATGAGCGCCCTGCGTCAGGGCGCCGCCATGGAACAAGGCAACCCGAGGCAGGCCATCGCCCACTACTGCACCGCAGCCAACCTTGGTAACCCGGAGGCCTATTATCGCATCGGCCGCCTGCTGGCTCGCGGGCCTCAGGGGATCCGCAGCGCCCGCCACGCCAACGCCTACCTCGCCATGGCCATGCGCCTCGGCAATCAGCAAGCGGCTCGCTACTACAACGAGCGGGTAGGCAATGCCCCCCTTGGCACTTGCGGTATCGGCGGGGGTGGAGGAGGCACCCCCTGGGTGCGCCCCAGCACGCCCTTCGATCAGGATAGCTATCTGGCCCGGCAATCCCGTACCAAGCAGAAGCTGGCCGTCATGATCCGCCAGGCTGCCCACCGTCACAAGGTCGACCCCCAGCTGGCGCTCGCCATCGCCATCGCCGAGTCGAATCTCAACAGCACCGCCGTCTCCCCCAAGCAGGCGCAAGGGGTCATGCAGCTGATTCCCGAAACCCAGGTACGCTTCGGCGTGACCCGCCCCTTCGATGCACAGCAGAACATCCGCGGTGCCATGATCTACCTGAAGTGGCTGGAGAAACAGTTTGGCACTGACTGGGTCAGGATCAGTGCCGCCTACAACGCCGGTGAGCAGGCCGTGATCCGTTATGGCGGCGTACCGCCCTACCAGGAGACCCAGGAGTATGTACAACGGGTGCTCTACTACTCGGGGCAGGACCCGACCAAGGCGATCAAACGGCCACGCTGACGGCTGGCATAAGCAGAACCCATGGCGCCTCACGGTAACGTGATGAATCCTATCGAGCCAGGCTTAAGGAAGTCTTAAGCCCGCACACCGCGGAATCTGGCCAACCGTTTGTCCTGTGGCGCTCCCTCTTATCTCCCCTCTTCTTTCCCCTCTGCCGAAAGGACTCTCCGCACAACATGCCCCCGGTTGTCTACTTTGCCGCCCCCTTCCCATTGGTTTACAATCGACGGGTTTTTTGGAACCGGGTCGGCCCCTGCCGACCAGGCCCCACCACGACGTCAGTTTGTTAATGTAAAAACATTAAACTACTGAAAAGGAAGAGAATTAGCCAATGGCTCAATTTATTTACACGATGAACCATTGAGGCAAGCTGAAAGCCAGCCAGAGCTAACAAGAGCCACATAAAGCTGTAAAATTCATAACCTTACAAACAATGCCCGTCAGCTAACCTCGGCTTTCCATAGCTCTTTTCGTGGCCCCATTTTGGCCCCAAACCCATCAAATCTGTATTTTTTGGCCCCAGGATGGCCCCAATTTTGGAGGCCTTTTTGCTGGAGATAGTGGCGCTAATCACCAAGAGATACAGCACTGTCAGATCTGACAGTGGCCAAGATGGAAAAGGGGGAGGGGGAGATGAAGTGTGCCGTGAGTGAACGGCTCGCTGTATTATCTGAGGCAGGAATGGCCACATTGCGTGGCCATTTTCATATCAGCGGGTGAGGTCTTCTATCTGGGTCACCTTGCCATTGATGATGGTCACAGCCTGAGGGATGTCACTTTCGCGGGCCTGATAGGTCCAACGCTCCCCGACCTTAGGGGCATCCAGAAGACGCTCGTCGATGATGTCCTCTTTCATCTGAGGTTGACCGCACTTCTTCTGCACGTTGAAGGATGAATCTCCTTCGCTGATCAGTGCGCTTTTGCACCTCATTGCTCCAGCATTCGCCGTCACGGGCATAGCCAATATCAGCAGTATCATCAACCGTCTCATAGAACCTCCTGTTCAGTTGGCATCAAACGTAGCCCTAGACTTCAATTCTGGCAAAGGGCAGATCGGGGAGCTGGGTCACAATTGCACCATTTTCAACCAGCACCCAACGACCAACGGCGGCACCGGTGCCAAACACCCGCAGGGTGGCCCCGCCCACCTGTTCGATGAGACTGGTACCGCGTAGGCTATCGACCAGCAGCACCTTGCCCCTCACCCTCACCGTGCTCGGCAGCATGGCCTCAAACTTCTTCCACGGGTTGTTGCTCGCCATCTATGCCTCCATGTCCCATGTCCAAATGCACTTCCAGGGTGACGTTCTGCCACACCGAGCTGATGCCAGAGGGCGCCAGCGCATTGCTGATGCACAGGGCCCTGGTATGGCTACCATCGGCCCGCAACACCTTCACCAGCTGACCAGGTACCACCAGCCCCGGGGCCTGCCCCGGCCGCATCAGTGGCAGGCGCAGGGTCACCATCTCCTGCTCGCCAGAGTCGGCGATGAGATTGCGGCCCCGCTCGGCGTTGACCGGGTGGGTCTGGGCCAGCACGTCGCTGACATCCTCCCCGCTCTGGCTGCCCGCCGTGCCTGTGCGCACCACCTCGGTGACCACCCCGTGGGTGGTGCCGGCGATCAACACCCGCTCCAGGCGCGGACTTGATGCCGACTCGCTCGATTCTTCCGGGATCATCGCCTCAGGGATGAGGTGGCTAAAGGCCGAATCCGGCGCCGTGGCCCACTGCCAGGGACTTACCAGATAACGGGGCTGCACCGTCACCTTGTCTTCGCTCATGTGGGGTACCAGCACGGCCCCCGCCGCCTTAGCCAGCCGGGCCAGCAGCTCTTTGGGAGCCATCCGTTCGCTGATAGAGCCCGGTGCCAGCGGCCAGTCCGGGGTCTGTACCCACTCGCCGTGGGCGGGGCGCTCGATGGCAAAGCCCAGCGGCGTCAGCAGCTCCTCGGCGAGCTGCCAGGCGGTCATCTCATTGGGCAGGGTCACATCGACCATGGATGCCCAGGGGCTGTCGAGGAACTGAGTGCGCGAGCGGGCCGTGAAGGGGTAGACCTCACTCCCCAAGGCACGATTGACCCGGTAGCCCTGCACCGCAAACAACCAGGTCCAGCCGTTGATGGTCAACTCGATATGGCGCGGCCCGGTGGCAGTCGGCTTCACATAGGGCAGATTGGTCTTACCCCGCAGCTCGCCTGAGAGCTCCCACACAAAGCTGTCGATATCGAGTTTCAGGCTCGGGTTGAACAGGGCGAGCGGCACGCGCTCGGAGCCATTGACGGCAACGCAACTGATCTCGTTCATGATGATGTAGGGCGCCGGTTGAGGGTTAATGGGAGGCTCGCGATCGCCAATCTCGCCGCCAGAGTCGTCGCCATGCTCAAGCCCCCAGCCCGGGTCGAGCGGCTTGGCGCCAGCTCCCCAGGGCAGCGCATCGGCCTGGTCAGCCAGGCGGGCATAGCCCGCTGGCAGACCATGGCCATTGTCGCGGGGAGCCACGGCGCGATCGGGCTGGGGCTCGGCCAGTGACAACACCAGGCTCATCGCCTGCCACTCGCCCGAGGCAGCGGTCAGGGCAAAATCGAGCTGGTCGCGGGCAGGTAACCGGGTCAGCAACGGCGGCAGCCCGTCCCAACGCAGCTCCCAGGGGCGATGGCGAAAATCGGTGATATGCCAGCGGGTGGCGGTGGCCTGGTCGCGGGCGGGCGGTTGCTGCCAGGGGCCGGTGCGGGCCAGATCCAGCCGCTGGGCGGCCTGCTGCCAGGCGCTGCGCATGGGTAGCTGATCACGGGCCGCGCTCATCGCCAAGCCCTGCCAGAGGCGGCTGTCTTGCCGGGTGGCCAGCAGCCAGCGCCCCACCTGGGTCAGATCCACGGCCAGCGCCTGGGTCAGCGGAGCCACCAGCGGCTGCGCCAACCGGCTCGCCTGGCCAAAGGGCAGCGCGTCACCTTGGTCGGTTGCGTGCAGTTGGCCCCTCGTCAGGGTCAGCGGGTTATCCCTCACCAGTGCCAGCCCCTGCCAACCACTGGCCATGGCGGTGCGGAGCGCAGGGGGCAAAGGGGGGCGCAGGGCGCCCCCCAGATAAAAATCGATGGCCGCCGGGGCTGGGATCTTCACCAGGCGGCGCGAGGCAATGGCGAGCGTAATGGCGTTGGCAGCGGGCGGCAGATACATCAGCTCACCTCGATCACAGGTTGCAGCGGCCCGTGGGCCACGATGGGCAGGTACTGGCGGGCACGGCACACGGCGCTGCCGACGAATACAGCGGCCTCTTCCGCGAGCGGCCAGACCGGCTCCTCGCTGCCCGATGTGCCAGGTTGTTCGCAGACATAGACAAAGCCATTCCATTCGGTCGGGCTTACCACCTCCCCCACCTGATAGATGCGCTCGGCCTGCCAGGCCTCACCATACTGCGAGAGCCCCACCACCAACACCTTGCCCTGGTAGGTCAGCCACTCGGCGGCAAAGGCCCCATCGCCACCGCTGCTCACTTCGGCCAGCACCCGGTACTGGCCATCGACCGGCTCGGCGCTCAGCACCAGCACATCGCGGGCGCGGCCGATATTGCGCACCGTCACCACCCCGGCCACCCGGCCGGTAATGGTACGCTCCAACCAGTCGGGGACATCGAAGGAAAGCTGATCCCACGCAGGCACGACATAGGAGGCCAGTGCATCAAAGTTGACGGTCAGGCCAGGTACAGTCAGCTGGTATGGTGTCGCCATCACAGCTCCTTAAACCGGCAGGCCGGTGATGAGGTCGCACAACACCGGTTTGATGGGGCCGTGGAGTTGAGGTTGATAAATGGGGTCTGGCGTGAAGATGGCAGCCCCGACCGTCAGGGTATCCGTGGTTGACCAGGGTTCTGGTGGCAAGCTGGTGCCGCTGTTGCCCGCCTTGGTGCAGAGGTAGCGAAAACCATTGGGGGTCGCCGGATGGATAATGTCACCCAGCACATACGCCTTGCTGGCTACCAGCAGTGTCCCATAGGGTTCGTAGGTAGCCACCATGACCGCATCGCTATAGTGCCCACATTTCAGGCTGAAACTGCCATCTGCTTCTGCCACAGCATCATTAATACGGACAAAATCCACTACGCTCAGAGCTCGTACAAATCGGGGTTTTAACACCCCTCCTACCTTCACGACCCCTTTCACCAGATAGCCCTGCACCAAGTTGGCGATATTTTGCCTCAATAAACGGGGAGCACTGGCTCCATCTATTGCCCACACGCTGGATGCGTAATTGGGGTAGCGGCTGGCACTGAAAGGATCCGCCACGGAACGCAGGTCGGTGAAGCCTGACGGCAAGGCATAACTGGTTGGAGGCAGGGCGACACTATCCACGACGCCCCATTGATAGGCAGTCATGTACTTCCAGCCGATGCTACTCATGGTGCAACGGGTGAAGTTCATGCGGCCCGAATAACACGCTAGAGTCCCCCCACGGAACACCACATCTTCAAAGTTGATGTACTCGGAGCCTTGCTGGCCGAATGTATTGAGCCAGTTGATGGACACCAAATTCAATTTTTTAAACGTGGCAGCTTGGTTATTGTTTGTGAAATGTTTGAGACCCGTCAGGGTGTAACCATTGCCATTAAGAGTCGCCACCGTCTTCGTGTTCTGATTGAAGGTGTTGGCGCTCAAGTCCAGATCCACCACCAACTCGGCAAACACCCCGCTGCGGAAGATATCCACGCTGAAAAACTGGATGGCGGCCGCCAGGTTGTGAATGACATAAGGGTCCCAGACCGTCCCAGAGCCTTTCAAGTAATCGCTGACTGCCATCTATGCCTCCACTGGCCCCAGCACCATGGGGGCCAATTGTCGTCCTGTGGTATCCCAGCACATCACGATGACCGGGCCTGAATAGTCGCAATCGAGCTGCCACGCCCCCGACGAGTTTGTCGTGGTGTGGGCCAGCACCCAGCGCCCCACCCTGGGCGGGGATGAGCCGGGGATCACCCCGGCAACGCGCGGCAAGGCCAGCACTACGGCATCGGCCAGCAGCATGCCCTGGTCATTCACACTGCCTGATAGTCGCTGCATGGCGTGGCTCCTCGTTCATGCTCATTGCCGGCGGCCGCTTAATCGGCATCACCGCGCTGGAAGACCTCGAAGCGGTCGTCCGGGTGGGTGGCGCGGCCGACGCTGATGCAGCGCAGCAACCAGATGGGGGCCAGCGCCGAGCTGGTATCGAAACGCACCACATTGTTGCCGGCCCAGCCGCTGGAGAAACCGGCTGCCTCCAGCACAAAGAAAGGGGTCCCGGTGTTGGGGTTGAGGGGCGCCAAGTCGGTGGTCAGGTTGCCGGAGGCGATTAGCCCTCGCGTCTTGCCGATGACGTTGTAAGTAGAGGTGCCGGTGAACACCAACGCCCACTGCTCATCCACCGCCCCCCGGTCTGTCACCTGCAGCGGGTGATCTGCCCAGTTGTAGTTGGCGCTGATGGCCCCGCCCACCGGCGCACTGCCCCAGTTAGGGCTGGCGCTGTTCCAACTCTGCTGGACAAAGTTGTTGGCCCAACTGGCAAAGCGGTCGCCAAACTGCAGGCAGGAGCTGACCATGGTCTCCCCGGCCGGATAGTCGTGCACCAGCGGGTCGGCCAGGGTCAGGTCGCCGGAGATCTGCACGTCCAGCACCAGGCTCATGTGCTCGATGCGGTTGACGAAGGTGAGCGGCGCAGTCACCGCCGCACCGGTGTCATCCACCAGGCTGTAGCCTGCTTTCAGGGTCAACAGACCGGTGTCCCGATCCTCGGTGTACTGGGAGGGCGCGAGGCGCTTGCCATTGGCCCCCACCAGGTAGAGGTCGGCCACATAGTCACGGCCGGCATCGAGCACGGCGCCACCGGCTGGCTCACCCACTGCTTGCGAAGCGGTGTGGGAGAGCACCAAGGTGTCGCCATCCTGGTAGATAGGCACCTTGCCATCGGCGGGCAGACGCACCGGATCCAGCCCGATACGGGCGGCATCCAGTGGCAAGGCGGTCAGCAACACGGTGTTGTAGCGGGCCGAGCTCGCCATGATCGGCTTGGCAAAGGTTGCTTTCACCACCCCGGTGTTGGTGTTCACCGTCCCCGTCACACCACCGCCCACCAGTTCCCCCTGGGCATCGGCGCTGGCATTAACCAGGGAGCCGTCATAGGCCACCGCTATCAGCTGGAAGTTGGCTTGCTTGAGCGGGCTGCCGGGGGTGCGGAAGGTAAGCTCCTTGGCAAAGGCCGCCGTCACCACCCGGGCACAAGAGAGCAGCGTGAGGTTGCCGGTGAAGCCGCTGAGATCGGAGAGCACCACCCGCCCGATCCCCAGATCCACCCGGCCAACCCGACTACCAGCCCCGGTACGGGAATCCGGGTTCTTCCAGAGAATGCCATCTCGCTCGATGTAGTGGGTGCTGCCATCGGTAAACCAGAGCGAACCGGTCAGAATGTTGGGCTTGCCCAGCAGGAAATCGAGTTCAGGCGCATTGACCTGCTTGGTGATGGGGGCGGTACCTGAGCCCATCTCCAGCGCCTGCCAGCTACCTGGGCCCACCATCTCCTCTTGCAGATTGACGGTCTGATAACCCTGCTCTGAGATGTAATATTGGTAGCTGAAGCTCTGTGACCAGCTAAACGAAAACATTCCAGTAAAGTAGTCGATCGTCCCCACCACGGCCTCATTCCGCAGCAAGTTGCCCACCCCGTCATCGCGGATATCGATCACCTGGGTGGTGTAGTAGCCATCCCCCTGGGCATGGAAGCGCCCCGCGTGATTGAAGCGGCGCACCGCATAGCGCAGCAGGAAGCTGTGCGGCTTGAACGCCTGCCCCACCGATCCGCTGGCGCTCTGGTTTCCTGCTCCCGGGATCACCACCTCCCCCAGCAGGCGGATATCCGGTGTGTAGGTCAGGGTATAGAGCCCATCGCTGGGCAACACGAGTGGCATGAACTCGATCAGCCCATCCACATCGAGCACGGTGCCACTGCCACTGCCGGATAACACCCCCTGCTCGTTACTGGTGAGGCTGTATCCGGTACTGCCATTGACCCAGCTTACTTGCAGCGAGCCCGGCAGAATGCCGTCCGGCAACTCCAGACGCTGGTGCTTGCCGACTGTCTTGCTGCCCAGCAGCAACTCGACCGCTATCCCCTGAGCGGGCTGGTACTGGACGATGATCTCGCTCTCGGCATCCGGCAGGGCGGCAGTGGTAACGGCCAGGGAGCCGGTCACGAAGTTCTGGGTGCCAGAGCCCTGCCCCACCAGCTGGCCGCTGCCGTTGTCTTCGAGCTGCTGCCACTTGCCCAGCGCCCGGTACAAGACCCGCACCGTGCCCGGCATGGGAATGGCGGCGGAGAAGTCGAACGTCCAGTTAAAGGTGCGGGTGGCCGGGGTCACCTCCCGGCTCACGCTGATGAGGTTGCCCAGGATCCGCACCGCCGGGGTGTAGCTGGCGGTCGCCGAAGCGGTAAAGCTGCCCGCATTGCGCCAGGCGTCGATCTGGCCGGTCTCGAAGTTCACGGTCAACTTGCTGAAGTTGTTGTTACCGCTTTGGAACTTCAGCTCCCCACTGCCATTGTCCTTGAACACACCCCCATCGATCGTGAGTTGCAGGGAACCGCGCTTGGGCACCCGCTCCAGATAGCTGCGAGACTGGCTGCCCGCCACCAGGGCGAACTGGAGAGGGCGGGTCACGGCATTGCCAGAGGGTTGCATGATCGCCAGATCAGTCGCCGCCGAGCGGTCGGTCAACAGGTTCTCGCCATAGGCGCTCGGCACAATCGGCTTGTAAACCGAGTTGACCCGCACCTGCAGATCACCCGGCAAGGCTGGCCGCGCCAACGCGGCCACCCCGTAGTAACGGGCCGCATCCGCCACCGTGGTGGTGAGGATATCGGCCACCTGGTTGCCGTTGGAGGTGGTCGAACCGGTTGGATACGGGGCGCCGCCATAAAACGTATAGGCTAGGCGGGCCGTGATTTTGAGGGTGCAGACCCGCCGTACCAGGGTCTTGAACTCACCACCGTGTTCATAGGTGAAGGTCTGCTCGTGGGCCTCATACTCTGCGATCTTGACGTACTGCTCATAGGCGGCCTTGGTGTCAGGGTCCACGCCCCGCAGCAGCAGGGTGCCGCCCAGTTCGGGCTCGGGAGCGGACACCTCCTGAAACGCGAGGATCATCCGCTGCCCCTTGTATTGGTCGCCGAGCAGGTACATGCGGGCGCTGATGCCGGGCACCAGGTAACTCTCGATGGCGTTCTTGACCTCTGCACGGGTGTCGGTCGGGGTGCCGGCAAAGGCGATCATGTTGACGCGACTGTCGGCGGCATCCTTGCTCACCATGAAATGGGAGCCCAAGTAGACCTCCTGGGTATCCACCGCCACCCCGCCGAAGATCTTGCGGATATTGACCCGGCCCTGGGTGCGGTCCAGGCGACTGGTGTCGGGGAACAGGTTGTTGACCTGCCCATCGATCACCAGGCGGCCGGTCGGCAACCCACCGCCGTTGTCTTCATCCGTCAGCCTGGCCGACTCGTAGATGACGATGTCTTTTGCTGTGATGGGCATGGGTTACTCCAATGTGATGAACCGTAGCGTGACTTCGTATTGAGCAGCCGGATTCAGCCAAGGCTCCGCCTCGGGACTGATGGGGGTGGCTTCAATAGGGGTAGTAGGGTGATCCCAGGTGACCTTGAACACTGTGTTCGCCAGGTTCAGCAGCAGTGGAGGAGAGACGGTCAGAGTGGCTCGCAGAGCGTCAAGTTGTTCCCTGCTGAGCCATGCACCGTCAGAGACCAGATGGATGGCACGCCCCCCTTTTTGAATACCGAATTGCAGCACCGGATCTCCGGTGACTGCATGTTCAAGGCTTTGCACCACCGGGGTGTATGCAAGTTCGTTTGGCCATGACATATCATCAGGCAAATCAATGCCATTTAGCTGGATCATGTTTTGTTCAACCCCGCCTGTTCCAGGATGTTGAGCAGGTTGTTCAGGCCGTTCTCATCTGCCAGAAGCTTTGCCTCCGTAGAACCAGGGAGTTGCAGGATAATGGTGACCTGTTTCTCTGCTTGCTGGGCTTGTGGGGTCGGCTGATACACCTGCGGGGAAACTACAGGTTGGCTTGCTGCTGGCTGACTCTTTGCAACTTCCTTCTGCTGTGCCTTGTTCAACTCCTTCTGGAGCTGCGCACGCATGGCCTCCATCTCCTTCTGGAACTTCTCTGCGTAATATTTCGACCACTCGTTGTAGGCAGGGATATCCCTGACCTTCTGGCTGTAGCGGGCCAGCTCTTCCTCGACCCCGGCCAGGGTGTTAGCAAGGGCATCGGCGTTGCCACGCAGGTTATTGATATCCACTGTTTTGTAGAAGAAGGAGCCGGCGCCAACCGTGCGAGTCACATCCCCTCGACCAGGGCCAGATAGGGCAGAACTTCCAGCACTCGTGCTGTTGATGGCGTCTTCCACATCGGATTTGGTTTTCTTGGCCTCTTCCTGCACCCCTTTGAGGTTGTCCCTCATGGTGTCGGTCGCCTTCTTCGACTTATCCGCCGCGGTGTTGAAGCCATCACCAATCTCTGCCGCTTTCGCTTTGGTCTGGCGGATATGGTCATCCAGGTAGGTGAGCCCGCGTCCTTGCTCCTGCGCAGATACCTTTCCTGCCTGCCCCACTGATAACCAGATCCGGCGTAGTTCCTCCAGCTCTTGCGCCGTGTCAGCCTTGTTGACGGCCGCCTTCATGGCGGCAGCAATGTCTTGCGAGGTGGCATTCACATCGGTGGCTACTGCGCGGAAGGTGTCGATGGTCTGGCGGCCCACGGCATCAATGCCGGTATGGAGCGCTTGATAATCAACGCCGAGGCGGCGCAGTTTTTCAGACAGCACTGACTCGGTGATCTGGGCCGTGCTGATGGCACCATTTTTCATGGTGTCAAAGGCCGCCATTGACTGGACCTTCAACACCTCGAGATCCTGCAGGCTCATGTCCTGCAGGCTCTTGCGCAGGCCAGCATCTATCTCGGTCTGGGTGACCTTGCCCTGTTCGCGCAGAGTACCGAGTGCCAAGGTGATGTTCTGCAGGGAAGTCGGGTCCCCCATCTGCAGTCCCTTGAACATCTCGTTGATCCCGGTGGCAGTCTCCTTCCCTTTGGCCTTGAGCAAGTCGAAGTCGGCCACCAGCTTCAGCACGGCAGGACGAGTCTTGGCGTCAATGGCCTGGCCTGCCATGTCGGCTCCAGCCGCCAAATCGAGAAATCCCTGTCGCATGCTGGCCAGTGCTGCATCGGCCTGATATTGCATGGCCTCGGCTTTGAGCCCAGAGGCTTCAAGCGCCTTCTGCACCTGCAACTGACCCGTCAGATACTCGCGATGGCCCTTGAGCCGCTGCTCGTAGGCTGCCCGCTCGACGGCGGAGAGGTTGGCCACCTCCTGCGCAGTGAGGACCTGTACATTCTTGAACTCGTCAAACTGCGCCATGGTGGTCATGCCCTGGCGCTGCAGTTGAGCGAAGAAGGCGCGAGACTGCTCGGCCACCCGTAGCTCAACTTCCCCAGCCTCGCCCATCCTGGCTGCCCAGATCCCGGCGTCTTCGGCCAGCTTGGCCAATCCCTTGCCACCCTCATAAACCAGTACAGATAGACCTGCGGCAACAGCACCATTGCCCAAGGTCAGCGCCGCCAACACCCCGTTGAGCTTGACCGCTTTTTTGCTCGTCTTGTCGAGCTCCTTGCCGGCCTCTGCTGTCGGCTGTACAACCCCTGTTTTCATCGCCTGCCCGAAGCCGAGCAGCTGGGAACTCCACTGGATCACCTTCATGGTGCCCCAGACCTTCACCACCAAACCGATCCCGTCTCTCATCTCGACAAGGGTTTCGGTGATCCCACGAATGGCGATGGCGCCTGACTTCATGCCATCCGACACGCCTTGCGCCCAGGTTGCCAGACTGCCATCTGCCGCAGCGGCTTTGATCTGGACGGTGACCTCTGCCAGCTCGGATTTGATGAAGGCAAAAATCCCCGCATCGGCCACGGCCAGTTCGACCTGGTTGAGCTGCTCGAGAAAGTTCGACCATATCCCACTGAAAGTCTGCGCCATCTCCTCCGACGCACCGGCCGCATCCTCACCCATCGCCTTGATCAGCAGCTCGATCTCGTTTCGACCCAGCTTGCCTGCCGTAGCCATGGCGATGATCTCGTCAGTGGTCTTGCCCATGGCTTTCGCCAGCAGTTTGGCCGCTGCCACCGAGCGCTCATTGAGCTGGTTCATCTCCTCGGCTTGCAGCTTGCCTTTGACATAGGCTTGCCCGAGGGCGGTGATGATCCCTTCCAGATCCTGATAGGTGCCGGCCGTCTTGGCGGTGTAGTTGGCCGTGGCCTGCAGCACCCCGTTATAGGGATCCAATCCGAAGTTCTTGGCCTTGATAAAGGCAGTGGTGATCTCGTTGAGTTGGAACGGGGTCTTCTCGTTGAACTCCCGTAACCAGGCCAGCGCCTTCTCGCCGCCGGCCGCACTGCCTTCCACACTCTTGAGCGAGACGCCCAGGCGCTCAATCTCATCCGCAGTTCTGACCATCCCTGTGGTGCGGGCAGCCAGTTGGTCAAAGCTGAGAAAGGCAGCGGCAACACCGGTGATCTTGCCCGCCAGAGCAGCCCAGCCCTGCTCGCCACTCTGAACCGCCTCATGCAGTTGCTCGGTGTTCTGCTCCGCCTGCTTGGCCTTCTTGCTGTATGCCTCCATCCCGGTGGCATTGGATCGCAATTGCCCTGCCTGTCCAGCAAGTTGGCTCTTCAGGTACGCCACTTGGGCACCTGCCTGTTGGCTGGCGGATTCAATGCGCTTCTGCTCGCTGGCCAGCTTACGGGTGTCGACCCCAGCCTCGGTCAGGGCGCGACGCAGCCCGTTGAGCGTGGTGTTCTGCCGCTGATACTGGCTATCGAGGGACTGCACTTCCCGGCGAGCAGAGTTGAACTCCCGGGCCTGCTGCCGCAGAGCCTTCTCGCTGGCATCCAGTCCGTTCTTGAGGGCATTGGTTTGCCCTGCGCTCTCTTTGTACTGGTCCCCCAGCAGACGAACCTGATCCCGCGCATCCTTGAGCGCCTGGCGCTGCTCCTTGGTGACGCTGGTCGCCTCACTGTTGGCCTGGCGCAGCAGATCCACCTTGGCCTTGGCTTCCGCATGAGCGCTCGCCAGCCGCTCGGTCTCCTGCCGACTGGTGCTGTAGGCAGCATTGGACGCCGTCAGTTCTTTCTTGGCATCCGCCAGTGCTTTGCCCATACCGGTGGCCCGGGTGCGGGCATCCTCCAGCCCCTCCCCCAGATCGGCGGTGCTGCGCTTGAGGTTGGCGAACTGGGTCAGGGTGGCGTTCTGCTCACCCAGGCGCTGCAGTTCATCCCCCAGGGAGCCGACCTGCTCGCTGCTCGACTCGGTCTCCCCACCCAGGGTATCCACCTCAGCGATGAGCTTGCTGATCTCGGCTAGCCCCTCAACGGCGGCACGGATCCGCAGCTGGATATCGGTATCGTTGCTGGCCATGGGGAATCCTCAGAAATGTAAAAAACCCGCCGTGGCGGGTTTATAGATGTCGTTATTTTGAAGAGGGCATTCGGTAACGCATTGCATCATTTATTTATTTGTACGATATTTGGCCTGCCACATTCAAACGAATGGGGTGCCAGTCGGTTGAGCCGCTGGTGTAGTGCTGTGGGGGTATTTCCTTCCAGTACCCGCATTCCTTTTCAAAGGTTGACGGGACTTCAACTTCAACATTGAAGCCCGTTATGGCCTGTCTGTATTACCGCCCGGGTTTCAAAACATTTTTTGGAGCCCTATATGGCAAGTTCAATTCATAAACAGCGTCACCGCGCTGCCATCAATCAAGCCCATCGTTGCTATTACTGCAATATGCCGATGTGGGAAACAAACCCAGCACAGTTTTCTGACCGACACCGTATCAGTGAGCAGCAGGTAGACCTGCTCCAATGCACCGGTGAGCACCTCCATCCTAAGAGCGAAGGAGGCTCCAATTCGACAGCAAATATTGTTGCTGCCTGCAAGTTTTGCAATCAGTCCCGACATAGAGAGAAGTCCCCTTTGACTGCCTCCGAATACAAAAGGAAGGTTCGTTCTCTCTCCAAAAAGGGAGAGTGGCACACATCAAAAATCCTTAAAATTGCCCAACCCTCGAAGCTCATACCGGGGAAAAAAGGGTAGAAATTCATTGATGAATCGTGATGGCATCTATTGATGCCATCCTTTTTCAGTTGAGGATTTCCATCCGATACGGCTCGGACTTGCCTGGCTGCGTCACCAGCGAGCCTTCCAGCTCCCCTTCCATAAACTCGCCACTCATCAGCGCCAGTGCGCCCTGGGCGGCCAGCATGGCCTGATCGATGGTGATGCGCACCCGCTGGCCGGGGTTGGCCAGGTTCTCGCCGTCGATCAGGAAGTAGCGTGGCTTGAGGGTCTCGGTGGTGCCGGTGTAGGTGGTGCCGGTCACGGCTGCCTTGGTGTAGCTGACCTTGCAGGCCGCAGCAGCCTGATCGCTGATGGCCATCACCATGTTGCCGTTGACCTGGTAATCGGTGTCGAGTACCAGCGCGGTACCGCCAGCGCTGAGCTTGACGGTGATGGTGCCCGGCTTGATAAAGGCAGTGGCAAGTTCGACCCACCCCAGCTTGCTGAGCGTAACCAGCTCATCCACCACCGGAGCCTCGGCCTGGGTGAAGGCCACCTGCTTGCCGGCGATGGCATCGGCCAGCAGCTGTTTGGTCATGGAGTCCCACTTCAGGGAGAGCTTGGCCGGGTCTTTCGGCAGTTGGACCGAATCGAGCGCCTGGCCGAAGGTGCTGCGCTTCTTGGAGATGCGCGACTTCTCCTCGGTGGTCGGCGGGGTGACGGTGATCTCGTTGACGTTGATGGGGCCAATCAGGGGCCCTTTCACGCCGTTGTTGATTTCGGCGATGTAGACATCACCGGCCAGCAGCAGGCCTTTGTCGGTAAATGACATGCTTGGATGCTCCTATGGTATCCAGATGGTGGTGCCAACCTAGAGGCTGGCGGTATAGGTGAGGCTGAATTGGATGGAGGTCAGCAAGGTGTCGCTGCCGATTTCTTCGGGTTCCAGATTGATGGTGCCAACCGAGATAGCGAGCAGCGTCGTGCCCGGCAGGGGGATCCCCGCCGTCGAGGGCACCAGCGCAGCCAGCACCTCTGACAGCAATCGGTCACGCCCTGCCCGCCCGTCACTCGCGGGCTGGTAGAGGTCCACCTGAATGTTGCGGGTACGCTTCCACTCCCGCCCCCGCCGCTCCGGTTTGACCTCGGTCAGCTCCCGAAAATGGGCCAGCGGCAGCGGGGTATGCTGGTCGATCTGCGGGTCGCTGTCGCATACCCGGTCTTCTGGCGACAGTGAAGGCACGCTGCGCAACTTGGCCAGCAGCGCATCGATGATGACGGTCGCTTCGGTCATGTCACTCTCCTGGTGAAGGTGCTGGCAAGGTTGGCTTGCAGCTCATCGAGGAACTGCTCTGTGATGATGTCGTTCCACCAGCCCCGCAGGCCCACACCACCCGCTATCACCAGCCGAGGCTTACCGGCTTTCGCATAGCGGATCATCGGGCGTCGCTTCTTGCCGTAGGGGTTGATAAAGCCGTAGACCTGCACTCGCTTGCCCCCCCGCAGCACCCAGACGCTGGCCCGGGTGCCGGTACCATCGGTACGCTGGCTGGCAAATTTGACTCGGCTGAACGGGATCTTCTTCAGGTCCAGGCTGATGGTGGCAACGTCGTTGCTGGCGCTCGCCTTGTCGAGCCGGATCCGCGCCCTGACCGAGGCTGTATTGAAACCATCGGCGGCGATCCGGTTCACGATGTCACTCCGGGTGTCGGCGGCCACTTCATTGACCACGGCTACCAGCTGCTTGCGGATCGTGGCTGGGAGCGCCTTGAATGCATCGACGCTCTCGCTCAGGCCGGTGATGTTGATCGCCCTGGCCCTGCGCTTGCGGCTAAGCCCGCCCGGCATCAGGCCACCATCACTCGGAGCGTGGTGCCGTTGTCACTGCCCTCAATCAGCCCATCGATACGATATTGCCGTCCCCGCAAGGTGATCTGGTCACCTTGGCGTGCAAAGGGGGGGACGAGTTCAGGCAGGATCAGGTCTATCTGGTGTCGCGGTTCGCTGCGGGCCCCCACCATCACGTTCTCAGCCGCCAAGAAGGCGGTGACCGGATAAGGTTCGCCCTGCTTCGGGGTGTAGGTCGCTGGCTCACCGGAGAGTTTGCGGGCGGAGATCTGCAAGGCGCCAGGCTCGCTGGCGGTGTCTTCGATCAAGTACCAGCAGGCATTCCCCTTCAGCAACTGCCCGGGCAGGATATCGCCCCGTGTTCGTACCGTGATCAGGGTCGAGCCGGTCGCATAGATACTGGCCTGGGCCTCGCGCCCTGCCGCTTTGGGGTCAATGATCTTCGCCCACAGTTTGCCAAGCTGCGGCCATTCAGGGGGCGTGCCGGTTGCGGCGCCAAAGCGCATCAGCCTAGTGTCGAGTTCGCCACTTTTAAGCATGCATCCCCCTAGCCCACCACGATGTCACAATAGGGGTGGATCAGTGAGTCATACGCCAGCGGCAGAGTCGTGGCGATGGTACCCGTCACCACCGCCTCCCGGTTGGTGTACCAATGGCCGATCAGCAGCAAGGCCGCCAGCTTGAGCGCAGGGGTGAGAGGCTGCCCCTCCTCCCCTGTCGCCACCAGCGGCTTGTTGATGTCTGACTGGATGTGGCTGATCGCCGCTTCAATCAAACCGGTCAGCAGCGCATCTTCGTCGGTCATCTCCGGTTCGATTTTGCACTGAGCCTTAGCTTCAACCACGGTGATCAGCAACATGTTTACTCCTCACCCTCGGCTGCGGTGTAGGCCTCAGCCACGCCACCGTCGATCAAGGCCTGCGCCTTGGCTGCGTCAAATCCGGTAATATCGCCGGGGCTGTAGTTCTTGAAGGGGCGGATCACCTTGATAAGCGTCACGACGGGATCGCTACCCGCCTTGTCTGGTTTGGCCATGATGGCTCTCCTGAACGGTCTTGATAGTGAAATGGAAGGGGCCACGAAGTAGCCCCATGGCAGGGTTTACCAGGTAACGGCGGTCCCCAGCACCAGCCCTTCAGGGTGGCGGAAACCCACATCGTGGTTGCCGACCAACCGGATCAGGGACTGGTTGCGGGCAAAGGCGCTGACCAGCTCGCCGGCGGCATCCACATAGGTAGCCTCGCGGCTGAAGTCGATGGTCATGTTGTCCTGCTCGCCGATCACCACGTCGTTCCAATCGGCGAAGTAGATCTCGGTCTGGTTGGTACCCGCGCCGAGGTTCACCGGGATGGTGTTTGTATGGGCGACCGGATAACCCTTCAGCAGACCTTGGGCCATCTCCGGATAGAGCTTGTTGCCGTTGCCATCACGCAGGCCGAACAGCTTCATCCAGGAGCGCGGGCTCATGCCCCAGCCCGGATTGATCATCATGGAGTCGGAGCTCATCAGCTTCAGGATGAGCGAGTCGAGGTAGGCATCGATGGTGGCCAGATCCGCCGTGCCAGTCCAGGCGATGGTGCGGCCCGCATCGGTGGCTACTTTCTTGAAGCCGGTCGGGGTGTTGTTGCTGCCATCATCGCGCAGCCACGCCTTGTCCTCGCGACTCCCCATGGCCGCGATCATGTCACCCAGCACCAGTTGCTCCACGTTGTACCCGGCGCTCCCGATCAGCTGATTGCTCATCGGGACCAGGGTGATGATGGTCTTGGCCGAGAGCTTCACGTCATCGAAGCTGCCGCCGGTGGCCTTGGCATCAACCCCTTCCCCCACGTAGCTGGAGGTGGCCCCACCAGACATGCGCGGCATGCTCAGGTTGCCGTTGGGGAGCGGCACTGAGCGGGCACCGAGTTTGCGCACGATAGTGCGCGGGCGCAGCAGCTCGATCAGCTCGGAGTGCAGGTTCTCAGGGATGAGAGCACCGCCGGAGCCAGCCGCAGTGCTGATGGCCATGGCAATCCCGGCATCACCAATCTCGTTGGCAGCAAACTGCTCGGCCAGCTTCATGTCCCCCTCACCGGCGGCAACCGCCATGGCAAGGCGAGCCATGCCGGCACCGGGGTACTGCTTGAGTTCTTGTTTCACATGTACTGCCGGGGGGGCCTGGGATCCGTGAGCATTGACCGGCACAGCCTGCTGCGCCATCAGTCGCTCGGTGCTCTCCTGGCGAGCAATGGCGGCACTGATCTGGTTCGCTTGCGCCTCCAGATTGGCAAACTGGGCCAGTTGCTCGTCACTCAAGGCAGTGCCACTGGCTTCGAGATCGGCCAGTGCTTTGATCTGGGCGACGATTTCGCCACGCTCGCGGCGGAGGGTTTCGATAGTTTTCATCGAGTGGTTTCCTTTGGGTATAAAAAAAGCCCCTGATGGGGCTTATTGGGATGGGCTCCGCCGCAGGGCTAGAGCAGGTACCTGATCTTGATAGCTTAGGCTTACAAGGCGAATAAATCGGGCACAGGATTTATGCTGATCAGCCTCGGATGGTGATATCGATTTGGTCGACTCGGACCCCGAACTTCAATGCCAAACCTAGCTTTGCTTCATCAATGGATAGAGGAATTGATGTTGCAACAATTGGTGATGGGAGCTCATCTAACATTACGGCTTCGTAGTCATCACCAGGCATTCTTGTCATTTCTGGTTCTTGGTCACCAAGATTCAACTTGAAACGAGTGCCCAACCGACACCAGTTTAGGTTCTCGAAGTCTTCAACTGAGTGAATGCCAAAATCTGACAGCTTGGTGTAAGCTACAGGGTTCCTATTTCCATCCCATGAGTTAGGGACATTTAGGTCGGCATATTCTGATATTTTAATAATTGCTCGATCTGAAGCATCAGCTTCCATCGATTTCTCTACTGAACTGATCTTTCCTATAAGAAATGCAGTCTGGTGCTCAGCCGATGCTTGACCCCAAGTTTGGTTGCGATTTTGGACGCAAACCAGATACCTGTGTTTTGATGCCTTTGACATGTCAATTCGCCATGCCTGACTACCTCCTTCACTAAGTATCTTGTCCTTACCGCGACATGTGTAAACCACTACGCACTCTAAATTCCCTATCTCGTTAGCTTTCATCGTTATCCACTCCATGTTTGTACCAAATCAAGCAAGCTTTTAGCCATGCTCACACGTACTCAGCATACATGAGATTCAGGAGTGATCAATTAGAGATTGCGTAGAAGCTTGTTAGCTACACGATAGTGTTTGCGTAGTGTTAGCATTGTTCTTGTGTAGTGCTTGGGTCGTTGTTCATTTTTAAAGCTGGCTTTGCAATTCGATGGCTTTGGCCCGCAGGCCGACGGTCTGCTGGGGCTTGCCCTGGTTGGTCACACTGGCGGCGAGGACGTTGAGGTAGTCCTGGGGATTTGCCAACTCGTCGGCCAGGCCATTGGTCACGGCTTCACTGCCACTGAAGAGGGCTGCCTCGGTGGCCTTCACCTGCTCGATGGTCAGGTCGCGATAGCGGGCGACGGAGCTCACGAACAACTCGTAGGCCTGATCCATCCGGTGGTCGATGGCGGCCATCGCCCCCTCGGAGAGGGGCTCGTGCGGGGTGCCATCCTTCTTGCGCTCGCCGCGGTAGAAGGTGGTGAAGGTGAGGCCCACCTCCTGCTCCCACTTGCTCACTTCCATGTGCTCCATGATGACACCTACCGAGCCGCAGCCGCCGGTCTCGCTTACCACCACCCTGGTGCAAGCGGCAGCGATGAAGTAGGCGGCCGAGTAGGCGGCGAAATTGACCAGGGCGGTGATCGGTTTGACGCTGCGCTTGGAATAGATGTACTCCGCCAGCTCCTTGCAGCCCACCGCCATACCGCCGCCGGAGTTGATGTCGAGCACGATCTCCTTGACCCGTTCGTCGGCCAGCGCGGTGGCGATCTGCATCCTCACCCACTCGTAGCTGGTCAGCTCGGTGCAGGTGGCATCGATGTGGCCACGCCGCGCCATCAGGATGCCGTGCACAGGGATCACCGCCAGACCGCCGATGCGGTTCTTGAATTCACCCTTGGCCTCCAGCGGAGCAGGCTCGAACCCGTCCGGCAACTCGTCGGCAGCCATGATGTCTCGCTGGTTGCCCAGCATACGTGGCAGTAACAGGCTCTTCACCCCAGCCAGAACATCCTGGGTGGCATAGAGGGGCTGGCCAAATGCCATGCTGGCCAGATGGGGGTAATTGATCAGCTTCGGCATAGGATGGCCTCGATCTCGTTGAGTTGTTCGGCGCTGGCTTTGGTGATGCCGGGCGGAAGAGAGCCCGTGCTCACCATGTTGAGCGGAGTCAGGTAGATATCTCCGCCTGCGACTGGCGGCAGGTTCTCCAGCCGGCGGATATCGTTGACACTCATCCAGCCCCACTGGCGACCGAGGGCATAGGCCTCGTAGCGGGACTTCTGATCTGCCCGTAGCAACCCGGATACGTTGTACTCGATGTAGAGGTTCTTGCGTTCCGCTGGCAACAACAGGTCTCGCATCATGGCGCCTTCGATCCGCTTGACCCAAGCCAGCAGGGTGTAGATGACAAACTGCAGCCCCTGGTGCTCGATGTTGTTGTTGGTAGCCCGCTCCAGTTCGCCGATCATGTGCGGCGGCACCTTGTAGAGGCGGCAGATCTCGTTGGCGCCATACTTGCGGGACTCCAGCAGCTGCGCCTGCTCGTTGTTCATGGCGAGCTGCTTGTACTGCATGCCCTCCTGCAGCATGGCTACCGAAAAGGCGTTGCGCAGCCCTGAGTGCCGATCGACAAACTTGTTGAGAATGGCGTCGAGTTTCTCTTGCGATTCGATCGCCTTGGCGGTCGCTGGCCTTTCGATCACCCCGGAAAGGGTGGTGCCGTTGGCAAACACCCTTCCCGCATGTTCATCCACCGCCATGGCGAGCCCGATGGTGTCCGGGTTGGTCTGGATCGGTGACAGCCCCAGGTAGCCGTCAAGACTGAACCCCTTGACGTGGTGCACCATCCGCATCGGCAAGATCTGGTTGCTGCCGTCCAGCAACTGGTAATAGGGCAACCCATCCGGCCCCTTGAGCACCACTACCTTGTCCGGGTTGATGGGAATGAGTTCGGTGATGAAGCCCCGCCCATCCCGGTCGATCAGGCTGTAACTGTTGCCCCGCAGGCCCAGATGGCCCATGCGTTGTTCGTTGTACTCGAACGCAGTGTCTCTCTGGTTCGGCTGGTTGTGGATCAGGTCGTACAGTGGATGTTCGGTGGCACGAAGCCGCTTGTCATCGTCACGACGGTAGAGCTCACAGGGGAGCTGGGCTACCGACTCCGCTAGCAGGGTGACACAGGCACGCACTACCCCTTGTGCCAGGGCAGTCTCCGGCGTCACCAGCACCCCGGCCTTGGTAGTCTTACCGGCCATGCTGCTGATCCACTGACTGAAGTTGCCGCCCTTGCGCCCGCTGCCGAACATCATTGGCAGGAACATTAGCTATCCCCCTTGTGGCGTTTGGCGAACTCTGCGGCAGCCACTGCTCGACTCATCATTAATGACCAAATCAGGCAAAGCAGGCCGCCCACTATCCAGCCAAGCGGCTGGGCGTAGAGGCTGGCGCCATAGGCCAGCGCCGCAGCGCCAAGCAGGCCCACGATAAAAATTGAAAGTTGTGTCAACATAAAACGTCCGAGGTCTCGTAGATGGAGCGGTCATCGTCCCGTTCTGGCACCATGGCCCGACCAATAGCCATCATCAGCGCAACCGCGCCGTCTATCTTCTGATCAGCGCTCTCCTTGATCGGGCGCACCATATCGTCGTTACCGGGTAGGTTCTTGCCGATCACATTGCCGATACACCAGGTCATCAGGCTGTTGCCATCGTGGTGGAAACGGCCGGCCTGGATTGCAGCCTCCAGCTCCTTCATGGCGCCGGACATGTTCTGGTAGTTCTGGGTGATGGTAATAGGGGTCATCCCCTCATCTGCCAGCGAGTGAGACAGGGTAATTGCCCCTGCCGGATCGAGTGGCGTCTCCAACACCTTGTTAACCAGGTTGGCCTCTTTGGCCTCTTCCAAGATCTCGCGATAGTCGATCTCTGCCCCATCGGTGGTGCTGAGCTCGCCCAGGTTGACCCACTTCTGGTATCGCTCCGCCAGACGCCGGTTATCGTTATCGAACACGGTATCTTCCGGCACCCAGAACCTGGGGGCGACCGAGTAGTAGTGGCGCTTGCCGTCGATATCGCGCCAGAACAGCCGCGCCATGGAGTTCATGTCGAGCTTGCGGGCCAGGTCGAAACCGAGGATGCACTCGTCACCGTCGAACTGCTCCAGGGTGAGGCTCTTGTCCTCGCAGGCCGCCCAGCGCTGCATGTTGTAGAACGCCGTCTTGGCCGAGACCCAGACGTTGAGGTGTTTGGTTTTGAAGGTGTTGGCAAAACGGGCCGACTTGATCGCCTTGGCCTGCTGCGCCTGGAGATATTCGGCGTAGACAGAGACCCCCATGTTGGGGTTGGCCTTCGCCAGTACCTTGGGGTCTGTCCAATCATCGCCTTCGTCGATGGTGTAGATGATCCCGAACAGCTCATCGTCCGGCACCGTGCCGGCCAGCATCTCGATTACTTCCCGCCGCTTGTCATAGCAGGGGCCGTCGATGTTGTAGCCAGAGGTGGTGATGGCCCACATCAGTGGTTGGAGGCGGGCCCCCATACCGGTGAGCATTGTGGTGTAGAGGTCGTCGCTGTCATGCTCATGGTATTCGTCCACGATGGCGCATGAAGGTGATTGACCGTCACCTGGGTTGCCTATCAGCGGCTCGAAGCGGGCACCGTCAGCCGGGATGTTCAGGTTGCTGGCGTTGACCTCGATGCCGTAATGGTCGAGCAGCGCCGGGGTACGCTTGGCCATCAACCGAGCGGGGCGAAACACCTCCCATGCCTGCTTCTCAGTGGTGGCGCCGGAGTAGACCTCGGCACCGAATTCGTTATCTGCCGCGAAGCAGTAGAGGCCAACCGGAGCAGAGAGCGCCGACTTGCCGTTCTTGCGGGGGATCTCGTTGTATACCTCGCGAAAGCGACGCAGACCGCTACCCTTGCGCACCCAGCCGAATACGCAGCAGATGATGAAAAGCTGCCACGGCTCGAGGTTCAAGGTTTGACGCTTGAGGGCCCACTCCCCCTTGGTGTGGGGCATGAGCTGGATGAACTTGGCGGCCCGCTCGGCTTTGTCCTTGTCAAAACGAAACCGGAACTTGGCCGACTTCTCTTTGGCCAGATCATCGAGATGACGCTGGCAAGCCTGGATCACGTAGCGGCAGGCAGGGATGTTGCCACGCACCACATCGCGGGCGTAGCCATTGGCCACGTTGACATAGGGATAGCTTTTGCGTGCGGCCATAGTCCATCCCTACAAAGCAGCGAACGGGTTGCCTCCTCCCTTCTTCTTGTTGCCGCCGATCAGGCGCGAGCGGCTGGAAGGGTCCAGCCCGAGCAGGGCCCCGTATGTGGTCATTTGCTTGAGTGATTCGTTGGCGACGGTACAGGCTGGATTCTTGACTGGACCACCAGTGGCCCCTTCAACCACCAGGCCGTGCCTGGTGATCTCGATCTCGGCTCTGCGCCAGCGGGAGTAAGCGGCGCAGAATGCCTCTAGGTTGTGCAGATCGGTGATGCACAGTACCTCGGCGGCGCACAGCTCTTTGATCACCATGTCCCACAACGTGGGGGCCCACTGGTCTTCTGCCAGCCACTCTGGGCAAGCGACCCCGATCAAAGGGGTAAAGGTGGGTTCGTTTTTGTTCAGCGCCCGCTTGCCGGCATTGCCCCCCAAGCGCTTCAAGGCCGTCGGCTTGGGCTTCCTACCGCGCCCGGGCACGGTAGCTGCACCGCCCATCGCGCCCTCCATTTAAATTTTTAATTTCGCGGGTATAAAAATTTCACGAGGCGGAGCAGTGGTGAGGTCGAAAAGCTGGGAGGATTTGATCCCCCCTACCCCCTCGCTAGCCCTGCCCGGCGGGCTGCCAGCGCCTCTGCGCGTGTCTTGGTCTCATGGCAATGGTCACAGATGCTCTGCAGATTGGACTCGTCATCGGTGCCGCCCGCAGCTTTGTTGGCGATGTGATCGACTTGAGTCGCTGGTGCCACAATACCCAAGGCAAGGCACACCTGGCACAGGTACTTGTCCCTCTCCAGCATCCGATTGCGGAGCTTGCGCCACGCCCAGTCATAGCCGCGATCATCGGCGCTGACCTTGGCGACCTTCTTCCACCCATCGAGCAGATGTATGTGGGCTGGGCAGTAGCCATGCCGTTCGGTGGTCAACTGATGGCAAGTGCGCTCTCTGCACACCTTGGGAACTCGTGGAGGCATGGCTGCTACCTGGTTGGTGCCGCACCGGCACACATTAACGCGGGACGACCCGCCAGATGGGAGAGTGACCCGGTGCGGCGATTCGGTTACTGCTGGGAAATCAGGGAGTGGTAGGCTCTTTCGCAGGCCAGACCGGATGCTCGAGCTCGGTCATACGCTCTTGCCAACTCTCCCGCTCGCGCATCAGCCCGGCTGAGCAGGTCGGCGAGCACCACGGCGGGCTGTCTGGCTGTTTCGCCTGGCTGGGCAGAGCCGGTATGGCTGGCGCACTGATTTGCTCGTGCTGCCAAGCGGCGGGCTTGCTCGTGCAACCCAGCAGCAACAGCACTGGCAGCAGCAGCGTCACTCTCAGCCCGGGCAATCTCTTGTTCTGCATCCTGTCTCACCTTCTCTATGTCCGCTTGGCGACGCTGTTCAACCTCTCGCGCAGCGGTTACCGCATCAGCTCGTGCAGTGGCCAGTTCGGCCGCCTGTTTGTTCCATTTCTCTGACCACTCAAGCCCCTTGTCATGAGCTCCGGAGCTGTAGCCTGAGTGATGAATCCACCACACCAGCAGCGCTACCGCGGTCAGGCGAGCGAAGAACCATGCCACGGGATGCGCATCGAGGAACTGCCTGACGGGGTTCATGCTGCAGCCACCCCATTTTTGATGGCCGCAGCGGCATCCATGCCCCTGAACAGACATTCCTCTGCGACACGCCGGCGGGTCAGCCCGCGCATCACCTTGCCATCGTTCTTGTTCCACTTCCGAAACTCACGGGCTGCACCATCGTAATCACCGGTGTTCAGCTTGCGCAGCAGCGTCGAATCCCCCAACCCTTCCGGAATGGTGTCAGCATCGATGTCAGAACCAACGTTGTAGGCGAACGACACCAGCGCATCGAACTGGCATTGAGTCAGTGGAACCTTGACCAGCGACAACACATCACGCTCAAAGCGGCGGAGGTCATCAACGAACACGCTGTCAGCCTGTTGCTGCGTCCACTCCAACCCGGGTTTCACCTCTGGCCCTGTGTGCCCCCACCCGATAGTCCACGGCTCCCCATTTTTACTGCCAGGGTCTGGGTAGGCCCTCAACTTGCAGGTCTCGAAGTAGTGCATGAGACTGATGCCGTGCGGTGATGTGCGCTCAACTCGGACCATTGCCAAACCTCCTATCCAGCACACGACCGGCAAACTCGCGGATCTTCTCGACCCCGAGGAACCCGATCGAACCGCCGACGAACCCGGATGCGGTGGCCGCAATCCCGAACAGCTCCATCCCAGACATCACTGAGAGGGAAATGGCGCCACACAGCAGCGACTCAAGCAGCCGCTGTCGAACACCTCCGCCGGAGTAAGTCACCCGTAGCCAGGAGATAACTACGGACAGAATGAAGCCATACAGTGCGGGCCAGTGAGTGTCGGCCCACGCCAGCAGCCAGGCCAACAGGCCAAGGTCTTTATCAGGCATCTTCATACCCACCACCCCGCAGGGCCTCTGAAATGAAAAAACCCCGGCAAGGCCGAGGTTTGGAAGGGGAATTAAAAAAGGACTGAACCCTTTCGGGTGCAGTCCTCCATCATTGGGACTCAGCCTACACAAAAATGCAGCATGAGTAAATAGCCGCTCAGTTCCGCATCAATAACGGCCGGCTCACAGCTCATTTGCCTCTGTGACTAGCAGCCGAGTCCACAACAAGTTGACCAAAAGATAGGTTCAGGCTGTGAACGCAATAGGGTTCAGAACTGGGAAACCAACACGACTTGGTTTTCAGTATCACCAGCCTTTGTCTGGACATCTTTCCATCGAATGGTCACCGTCATACCAGCTGAACAATCAATCTGCATCTTGTACTGTGCACTCGCCTGTGCGGCGGCGGCTAACTGTGTTTCAGACAATGCGGTACAACCCTTAGCACGGGCTTTTTCGAGCTCATTCGTTGCCATCAGGGTTGCCTCGGCTCTCTGCCTGGACAATTGTGATGCAATCGACATGTTTAGTTGCATTTTCGTCGTAGCAAGGATCCCAAAGCCAAGTATGACGATGGCGATCATTGCTTCGATGAGGGAAATCCCGGCTTGATGTCTCATAGGCATTCCCTAGTTCAACATATCGGACCAGCTATTCTGAGCTACCGCCAGTGTTGGTGGCTTCGGCGTAAATCCTGTCCCGCCCCCTTGCCCAAAGATCTGGTTGGTTACCACGGTCGAATTTTGCAAATATGTCGCATTACCCGTGACGTTGATATTGCCGGACGAGATCACAGATCCCTGGAAGGTTGCATTACCAGAACCCCCCGCATTCCAATCACCAAGCACTTCAACCTCCACGGGAGCATCACTCGTACCAGATACAGCCGGCGCAGAGTAGGAGCAGATCGACTGATCTCCGACAGCGGTCGTGGGCAGCAACGTGTTGAGTGGCGTGCACTTGTTAGATGAAGCGGCACACGCTGCGACAGTACAAGCAGCCGGCTGACCTGAGTTGAGACCGTAGATAATGCTGCCCCATATGGCAGCCGATGTGTAGGTGCCCTGCTGCACAGTCATCTGTTGATAGCCGGTAATTTTTTGCTGGTAAGTCACGGTATAACGACCATTTTTGGGGATAGTATTTCCTTTTGAATCAGTACATCCACCGTTAGTCGTACACTTGATCCCCCCCGTTGAGACGGCTGTGTAAATGGGTTTGGTCGTATCGTCACCATAGATGGGTTTGCTTGTGTCATCGACCTCCACGTAACGAGGCGAAGTCGTTACTGCAGTCACTGAATCCTGGGCATTACAACTACAGCCGATATTTAGCCTGGTGTCTGCTACGTCAACATAGAACACCCCAAATATCGTCGAGTTGGCGTTGATTTTTACCCCGTTTGATCCACTGGCCATGCCCATGACAAAAATCAAGACTGGATCGACCACCGTTCCCATATCATATTTATGATCAATTCCACCGCTGGTAAGCCAGAAGATACGTTTACCTGTATCATAAGCCGTCTTGATCTTGTCGTCCTCTGTCTTCGAACCACAATTGCTAGCACAGATATATCCTTTCGGATTCGCAGCTATTGACGCCTTAGCTTCAGGTTTGCAGTCCACGGCTTTGGTAATATCGGTAGCGTAAGCGGCCTTAGCAATAGGGCAAAAGCCCCCGAAGTAATATATAAAATATTCATCCGTGGTCATGCCTCTAGTTATTGCATTGCCAGCAGAGTCCCGCAATACATTCCCTGTATGATCAAGCAATTGGACTTTGAATTCACTGCTGTTTGGGGTAGCTGTTGACTGTGAACCGCCAGTGCCTACATCACCTGTAATGGTACCTCCAGCGGTCGCGCTTGATGCAGTAGTGCTACCACCCAAGTTTATGTTGCCAAGAGAGACCAGCGCGGCGGGCCCGATCCCCCCTCCCGCCGTAAAGGTGATACGCTGCGAGACCTTGCGGGTCGTCCCTCCAATACTGCTTCCGGTACTGGTAAGGGTCGCTGTCACGTTATCTGCTGCAATTTGGTATGCAACGGTAAATTTCCCGCTGGCAGCGCCATTGGTGGTGCCCTGCTCAGACGACAACGCCGAATCAAACTGGGTGGATGGGTTGGCTGTCAGGTAGGCGCTGATGTTCGAATAAAAGAGTGCCAGCCCTTGCTCCGCATTTTGGAATGCAACCTGGGTGAGATAACTATTATTGGCGGACTGCTGTTCAATAATAGACCCCCTTGCCCCCCAGAAAACCAGCAGCGTAACGAGGACCGTGAGCATGACGGAAGTCAGTAGCGTTGCCATCCCTTTTTGCTTGTTCATGGCTCTATCCTTAATTACGCAACGTAACTGCGGCCACCACATCACGGCTTAAATAGTCACCGCTTTGTGTTGTCACATTTGCCGACGTTAGGGTGAAGTGAATCCATTTCAACTTGGTAAAAGCTGCATCCGCTTGAAAGACTGCGTTCGCCAAGGTGCCTGATGACGATGATGGCGGGGCTGTCGTGGGCGCATCGACGGTCAAGAGTGAAGAATCGGTAACAGGTGTTGGATTCCATGCGGTGTCAGAGAGCAAACAGGAGGAAGGGGGAGAGGCCAAAACGCTCTTGAGGACATAGATCGCCTTGGTTGCGTCGTCACGCAGATATCCTCGATAGGCGATGGTGTTGTCCGGGTTTCGATAGGTTAACAGCAGGCAATTGCCATTCGCATAAACAGGGCTGACGCATCAGTG
>NZ_CDBZ01000107.1 GCF_000819985.1 Aeromonas media
AAACTCCGCCTCCCGCCCCGGGATGGCGGCCATGCCGCGCTCCCCCGCCCCCCAGTTGCCCGGCGGCATGTTGAACAGAGCCAGGGAGAGGCCGTGCTCGCGCAGCAGGCGGCCCAGCTCGGCGGCCGGCCACTCGTAGGGGAACAGGAACTCCACCGCCTCGAAGCCTGCCTCACGGGCGGCGGCGAAGCGCTCCAGGAACGGCAGCTCGGTAAACAGCATGGTGAGATTGGCGGCAAACTTGCTCATGGCGTGATGCTCCTCAATGCGTTGTGTTCGTATCGGGTCAGAGAGGCGGACCAGGATTGGCTCATGGCTTCAGGCTCCTCAATTCGGTGATCTCGGGTTCGCTCAGGTAGCGGATGGACTGGCCATGGAGCATCAGTGCCAGGCGCGCCGTCTCCTCCAGCTCCTCCATGTTGTTGACCGCATCCACCAGATCCTTGCCCGTCACCACGGGGCCGTGGTTGGCGAGCAGGAAGGCGTTGCCCTCGGGGGCGCGGCGCCCCAGCTCCTCGGCGATGCGGGCATCCCCCGGCTTGTAGTAGGGGATGAGCGGCAACTGGCCGACCCGCATCACGTAGTAGGGGGTGAAGGGGCGGATGACGTTGGCCGGATCCAGCCCCTCCAGACAGGAGAGGGCGGTCAGGTAGGTGCAGTGCAGGTGCACCACGGCCCGGCAGTCCGGATTGTTGTGATAGATGGCGAGGTGGAAGGCCACCTCCTTGGAGGGGCGGTCACCCCCCAGGTGCTCCCCCTGCAGATTGACGTGAGAGAGCCTGTCGGCGCTCAGACGTCCCAGGCAGGAGCCGGTGGGGGTGGCGATCAGGGTGCCGTCCGGCAGCAGGGCGGAGAGGTTGCCGGCGCCCCCGGTGGCATAACCGCGCTGGAAGAGGGAGGCCCCCAGCATCACCATGGTGTCGCGCAGTGCCTGTTCAGTCATGGAAGTACTCCTGAGCCTTGTCGAAGAAGTCGTCGCTCCCGAAATTGCCGGACTTGAGGGCCAGCGACAGCGGGGCGTCGATGGCCCGTACCCAGGGCACACCGGGGGTGATTTGCGGGCCTATGTGGAACGCCTTGACGCCGAGGGCCTGGGTGACCCGGCTCGAGGTCTCGCCACCGGCGATGATGAAACGGTCCACCCCGGCGTCTTGCAGCAGTTGGGCGAGGCGGGCAAAGCAGTGCTCCACTGCGTCGCTGGCCGCCTGCTGGCCGTGGGTCTCCTGAATGCGGGCCAGCTCCACCGGGCTGGTGGTGGCGTAGACCAGCGGCGCCGGGGTGAGGGGCTGGGCCAGTACCCAGCGCGCCAGTTCGGCCGGGTAGTCGGCATCCTCGAGGCAGCGCACTACATCCAGCGCCAGCGCGGGGGCGTGCTGGCGATAGCGGGCCACCTGGCGGTTGGTCATCTCGGAGCAGGAGCCCGACAGCACCACGGCGCGGGTGCCTCTGGGCCAGCCAGCCTCGCGGGCACCTTGCAGATCGCCGCTGCCAAGCTGGCGGGCCAGGCCGATGGCGAGGCCGGAGCCACCTGTCAGCAGGGGCATGTCGAGGGCGGCGGTGGCGATGTCCAGCAGGTGCTGCTCGGTCAGGGTGTCGACCACGGCGTAGCGCACACCCGCTTGTGTTAGCTGCTCGAAGGCGTTGGCAATGGCATCGGGGCCTTGAGCTATGGTGGTGAACGGCACCAGACCGGCGCGGCCCTGAGCCTGCCCCTCCATCAGCCGCAGCAGATTGCTGTCGGTCATGGGGGTGATGGGGTGGTGGCGCATGCCGGATTCGGCCAGCGGCTGGGCGCCGACGAAGAGGTTGCCTTGATAGACGGTGCGACCGTTGACCGGCAGGGCCGGGCAGATCAGGGTGAAGTCGTGGCCAAGCGCCGCCAGCAGAGCGTCGGTGACCGGACCTATGTTGCCTGCCGCCGTGCTGTCGAAGGTGGAGCAGTATTTCTGGTAGATGCGCGGGCAGCCGCGAGCCTTGAGCCAGGCCAGTGCCGCCAGGGAGTCGCGCACCGCTTCGCCCGCCGGGCAGGAGCGGCTCTTGAGGCTGATCACCACGGCATCGACCTGGGGCAGATCCCCGTCATGCTCCGGCACGCCGGCGAGTTGCAGGGTGGAGAGGCCGTTCTCCACCAGGAAGCCGGCGATGTCGGTGGCGCCGGTGAAGTCGTCTGCGATGACACCGAGTTTCATGCTTGATCCTCCTGACCCGGCAGCTGGATGCCGGAGAAGATCTTGATGACGGCGCTGTCATCTTCCTGGCCGTGCCCTGCATTGCTGGCGCCGAGGAACATGTTCAGCGCCGTGCTCGCGAGCGGCAACGGGAAGCGCAGCGCCTTGGCGGTGTCCGCTACCAGGGTGAGATCCTTGACGAAGATGTCCACTGCGGAGCGGGCCTGGTAGTCGCCGGTCAGCACCCGGGGCATGCGGTTTTCAAACATCCAGGAGTTGCCGGCGGCATGGGTCACCACGTCATACATGAGATCCAGCGACACGCCGGCCCGACTGGCCAGGGCCATGGCTTCGGCGGCAACGGCGATGTGCACCCCGGCCAGCAGCTGATGGATGATCTTGACGGTGCTGCCCTGGCCCGGTTCGCTGCCGACCCGGTAGAGCTTGCCTGAGACTGCATCCAGCACAGGGGCCAGCTTGTCGAAGGCGGCGTCTGATCCTGCGGCCATCACCGTCATCTCGCCCGCGTCGGCCTTGATGGCGCCACCGGAGACAGGGGCGTCCAGCATCGGCAGCCCCAGCTGTGCCAGCTCGGCGGCCAGGGTGCTCGCCTCCTCGGCCGCTATGGTGGAAGAGACCATGATGGCGGTGCCCGGTTTGAGGTGGCGGGCCAGCTCCTCTTCACCGAACAGGATGCGGCGCACCTGGGCGGCGTTGACCACCAGCAGCAGCACGGCATCCAGGGTCTCGGCCAGGGGTCTGGCATCGGCCATGACGGCGGCGGCACCGGCCTGCTGCAACTGGCTGCGGGCCTGCTCGCTGAGATCGATGCCGTAGGTGGTGAGCCCGGCCCGCAGGCAGGAGCGGGCGGCGCCCATGCCCATGGCCCCCAGGCCGATGACAGCAACATGATAGGAAGTGCTCATCTCGTGATTCCTCGATAACGACTGATGAGCAGATAGTAGAGGCTTGTGGCGGTGAAATATCAGGCAGGTGTCACAAAAAATAACTTATTGTGTGTTAATTTTTGTTATTTATGAGGCTTGAGATTCTTTCGAGTCAATTTTTGGCGTTTTCTATGTGAATAAATGTGATTTGTGAGCCCCTTCGAGCTTATTTATCATTTTTTCCCAGGTCGCTGGGGTAGAATGGCGCCTCTTTTCCCCGAGGGGTGAGCCAAGATGATTCCCGTAGAGCGACAGCAACGTATCCTGCAACTGCTGGCAGAGCGCGGCGTGGTCAGCATAATGGAGCTGACCGACTGGTTGCAGGTCTCCCACATGACCATCAGACGCGACATCCAGAAACTGGAGGAGCAGGGGCGGGTGCTCTCGGTATCCGGCGGAGTCAGTCTCTCCCAACGGATCAAGAGCGAGCCCTCCCATGCCGCCAAGCGCAGCCTGATGCAGGGGGCCAAGCTGGCCATCGCCCGGCTCGCCGCCGATCAGGTGGCAGAGGGCAGTACCGTCTATCTGGACGCCGGCACCACCTCCCTGGAGCTGGCCCGGGAGCTGGCGCTGCGGGAAGATCTGATGATAGTGACCAACGACTTCATGGTCTGTGCCTACCTTATCGAGCACGGCCGCTGCCGCCTCTATCACACCGGGGGCCAGGTCATTCGCGAGAACCAGTCCTGCGCCGGGGAGGCCACCGCCCACTTCCTGCGCAACCTGCACCTGGACGTTGCCTTCCTGTCTGCCTCCTCCTGGGATGGACAGGGGATCTCCACCCCGAGCGAGCAGAAGGTGCCGGTGAAGCGGGCCGTGGTGGAGTCGGCTGCGAGCCGCATCCTCATCTGCGACTCGTCCAAATACGGCAAGGTCGGCACCTTCAACGTGGTGGGTTGGGATGCAATCGATCAGGTGATCACCGACGAGCAGTTGCCCCAGAGTGCCCGCGACGTGCTGGCGCAGCATGGGGTCAGGGTGACCATGGCCCCGCTCGCCAGCCTGGCCTCCGGTGTCGAGTGACTGTGTGAGCCTTAGGTTGTCACTCTTTGCCGGCCTGATGCTCGCTCGTCAGGTTGGCAGAGCCCTGGATCACCTCGCCCGCCTTCTCGATGTCTCGCCCCACCCCGTGGATGGTGTTGCAGCCCAGCAACCAGAGGCTGGCACAGAGCACCAGCAGGGTTCGATACTTGTTCATGCTTCCTCCTTGCATCCTATGGGGTCAGTTTGAGCAGGCGCCCCTGGCCTGAATCCGTCAACAGGTAGAGGGCACCATCGGGGCCCTCCTTGACGGTGCGGATCCGCTCCCCGAGATCGGTCAGCAGCCGCTCTGCCGACACTATCTTGTCTCCGTCGAGGTGCAGGCGCAACAGGGCCTGACCGCGCAGGGCGCCGACCAGCAGATCCCCCCGCCACTCCTTGAACAGTTCCCCCTGATAAAAGGTCATGCCCGAGGGGGCGATGGAGGGCACCCAGATCCAGCGTGGCGGCGTCATGCCGGGCGCGCTCTGGCCCAGGCCAATCTTGCCGCCCCCATACTCCTCGCCGAAGGTCACTTTGGGCCAGCCGTAGTTGTGACCGGGCAGGATGAGGTTGACCTCGTCCCCGCCCTGGGGGCCGTGTTCGTGGGCCCAGAACTGCTGGCTGCCGGGACGCAGTGCGGCTCCCTGCATGTTGCGATGGCCCAGGCTCCAGATCTCCGGCAGGGCACCCGCCGTCTTGACGAAGGGATTGTCGGCGGGCACCCGGCCATCCTTGTGCAGGCGCACCGTCTTGCCGAGGTGGTTGTCGAGCGTCTGGGCCCGCTCCCGTTCGCTGTAACGATCGCCGAGGGTGATGAAGAGATAGCCGTCCTCCGTCAACGCCAGGCGGGATCCGAAATGGGCGCCGCCGGCCACCTTGGGCTCTTGGCGAAACAGCAGTTGCCAGTCGATGAGGGCCTCCTTTTGCAGCCGGGCCCGGGCTACTGCGGTGCCGGCCCCGCCGTCCCCCGGCTCGCTGTAGCTGAGATAGAGCCAGCCCTCGCCGTCCAGGGCGAGATCGAGCAGGCCTCCCTGGCCCGTGGCGGCGAGGGGCGGCAGGCCCGAGATGAGGTGGCGTTTGCCTGCGGCGTCGATGTGCAGCAGGCGGCCAGGGCGCTCGCCGACGAGGTAGCCGCCATCCGGCAGCAAGACCAGCCCCCAGGGATGATTGAGACCCTCCACCAGGGGAGTCAGTGTCAGCGCCCGGACCTGGGCCACCAGGCAGACAAGCAGCAGTGCAAGCAGTCGCAACAAGGAGGATCTCCTCTTGGAAAGGGGGCTGGCCGGCGGCGCAACGTCGCTGAAGTATAGGGGAGCGAGATGGCAAAACGTGAGAAACAACAAGCCTCTGCGTCGGGCTGGCGCATACACTTCTCTCTGTAACCGTGCCTGCATCCTGAGGGTGCAAGGGGCGGAGGATGTCGCACCGAACTGCCGCTCATGCACTCATTTGAGAGTCATGCCCACCGGCGCCCGGCCAGACCCGTGATCATGGAGGACAAAATGTCATCACCCGCGTTGGCGCCAAGGCGCTCCCTGTCCGATCTGCTGGCCGGCGTCACCGCGGCGGCGGTCGTGTTGCCCAAGGCCATGGCCTACGCCAGCGTGGCCGGTCTGCCGGTGGCTATCGGCCTCTATACCGCGTTTGTGCCCATGGTGCTTTACGCCCTGCTGGGCTCCTCCCGAGTGCTCAGTGTCAGCTCCACCAGTACCCTGGCGATCCTGACTGCGACCCAGCTCGGACTGGTGGTGCCGGATGGGGATCCCGGTCGGCTGATCACGGTGACGGCCACTCTGACCCTGCTGGTGGGGGCCATGCTGATGCTGGCGGCGGTGCTGCGCCTCGGCTTCGTGGCGAACTTCATCTCCCTGCCGGTGCTGGTGGGGTTCAAGAGCGGCATCGGGCTGGTGATCATCCTCGATCAGCTGCCCAAGCTGTTCGGTGTGCACATCCAGAAGGAGAACTTCTTTCTGGATCTCTATCACCTGGGGCTGGCGCTGCCCCAGACCTCCTGGCTGACCCTGGGAGTCGCTCTCGTCACCCTGGTGGTGCTGGTGTTCATGGAGTGGCGCTTTCCCCATTCTCCCGCCCCCTTGCTGGGGGTGGGTATCGGTATCGCGCTGGTGTGGGGCTTTGGCCTGAACGAGGCGGGGGTCGCCATCGTCGGGAGCATTCCCACCGGCTTGCCCGGCCTGACGATGCCGGATCTGACCCTGGTGTTGCAACTGCTGCCGGGGGCGGCGGGCATCGCGCTGATGAGCTTCTCCGAGACCATAGCCGCAGGCCGGGCCTTCGTGGGGAAGGAAGAGCCGGAGATCAATCCGAACCGCGAGCTGGTGGCCACCGGGCTGGCCAACCTGGGGGGAGCCTTCTGCGGCAGCATGCCGGCAGGGGGGGGACCTCCCAGACAGCGGTGGTGCGCTCCGTCGGGGGCGTCAGCCAGTGGGCCTCTGCGGTCACCGCCGCCATGGCGCTGGCCACCATGATCTTCCTCGCCCCGCTGCTCTCCTGGCTGCCGAGCGCCACCCTGGCGGTGGTGGTCATCGTCTATTCGGTGGGGCTCATCCAGCCGGGGGAGTTTCGCAAGATAGGGCAGATTCGCATGATGGAGTTTCGCTGGGCCGCCATCGCCTGTCTGGGGGTGCTGCTGTTCGGCACCCTGGAGGGGATAGTGGTCGCCATCCTGGCCTCCTTGCTGGGGCTGGCCAGCCAGACGGCGCAGCCACCCGTCTATGTGATTGGCCGAAAACCCGGGGAGGATGTGCTGCGGCCGCTGGCCGCGCGTCATCCCGATGACGAGACGGTCCCCGGCCTGTTGATCCTGCGCCCGGAGGGGCGCCTCTTCTTCATCAATGTGCAGCATGTGGCCGCCCAGATCCGCGAGCTTATCGAGACTCACCAGCCCGAGGTGGTGGTGCTGGACATGAGCCGGGTGCAGGACGTGGAGTACTCGGCTCTGATGATGTTGATGGAGGGGGAGCAGCAGGCGCACGCCAGGGGGGTCACCCTCTGGCTGGCCGGGCTCAATCCCGGGGTGCTCGAGAACGTGCGTCGCAGCGGGTTGGCCAGTCAGCTCGGGGAGAGCCGCATGCTGTTCAATGCCAGGGCGGCCATCCGCCAGTATCAACAGGGCAGAGAGTGAGTGGGCAGGGGGGCAATGCCAGGGCGGCCATCCTCAGATTAGTATCAGCAGGGCAGGGCGTGAGTGGGCAGGGGGGGCCAGAGGTTCCCCAATGCCAGGGCGGCCATCCTCAGGTTAGTATCAGCAGGGCAGGGCGTGAGGGAGCAAGGGGTGAGCCAGAGGCTCCCCCTTGACGGTGATCAGAACAGTTCCGGGATCACCCGGAACGGGTGCTCCGAGGCCTTGACCTTGCCAATCTTGCGTTTGGGCAGCTTGACCGGTTCGGCCGGCAGTTCCTCGTAGGGAACGTGGGCCAGCAGATGGGAGATGATGTTGAGCCGCACCCGCTTCTTGTCCTCGGAGCGGGCCACGAACCAGGGAGCCCAGGCGGTGTCGGTGGCGGTGAACATGGCATCCCGCGCCCGGGTGTAGTCATCCCAGCGATCGAAGGACTTGATGTCCATGGGGGAGAGCTTCCAGATCTTGCGACCATCGTCGATGCGATCTCGCAGCCGCCGCTCCTGCTCCTGTGGGGTCACCTCCAGCCAATACTTCAGCAATATGATGCCCGAGTCGACCATGGCTTGTTCCACCATGGGAACCCCCGCCAGGAATTTGTCGCTCGCCTCCTGGCTGCAAAAGCCCATGACACGCTCCACCCCGGCCCTGTTGTACCAGCTGCGATCGAAAATGACGATCTCGCCCGCCGCCGGCAGGTGCGGGATGTAGCGCTGGAAATAGAGCTGGCTCTTCTCCCGTTCGGTGGGGGCCGGCAGCGCGATGACCCTGAACACCCGGGGACTGACCCGCTCGGTGATCGCCTTGATGGTCCCCCCCTTGCCAGCGCCGTCGCGCCCTTCGAACACTATGCAGACCTTGAGTCCCTTGTGCACCACCCACTGCTGCAGTTTCACCAGCTCCACATGCAGGCGACGCAGTTCCTTCTCGTATGCCTTGTTGCCAAGCGGCTTGGACTCTGCTGCCGGAGCAGGCTGTTCAGTCGTAGATTTTTTTTTGCTGGCCATGATTCCCTTCTCTTGATGCGAGCCAATGAAGAATGGTCGTCGTCATCGACGGCCCACATCCTGAGTGTAATCGAGCGCAGGGCTGGGTACAGATGCGAAGTGCCGCGGTGGGACAGGGATCAAGTGAAAGTCGTGGGTGGCCTTATGGATCTCGTTCGGGGCGTCCAACAAACAGAGGGGCACCATCTCGTTGGCCAGCATCTGGTTATCGTGTCCCGCAACCAAGATATCTTCCGGAATGCGTAACCCTGCCTCCGCAATGGCCTGATAGCAGCCCTGGGTCATGTAGTCACTGCAGCAGAAGACCGCGTCTGGTGTGTTGGGGAGTGCCAGCAGCTGCCGGGTCTGCTCATAGGCCTCGCGCAGCGGCCAGTTAGCGACGCGTACCCATTGTGGAGCCGGGATCCGGTCATTTGATCAGGGCTTGGCGATATCCCTCCAGCCGTAGGTTGTTGGCCTCCCTCCAGGGTTTCCCCTGAATGAGAGCTTCACCGCGCTCGAACCGTTGAGCACCAGAGATACAGTAGATTGGGAGACGCCGGCTGCGGCGGCGATGGCACTCATGGTGATGCGTTGCTTGTTCATCGATATGACCAGCCCCTGTCATCAAGCTAATATTATTAGTTTTTTTCTCGTCAATCATACCCCACCAGATTGGGGGAACCAGCCATGTTATCGTCATCAGCGCGGATCAATACGATCGATAAACACCCAATCCAGGCTGTCAACGCGCTTAAAAACGGTATGTTAACCAGACGTTGCAATGAGCCTTGGTCTGGCTCATTTTGTGACTGACCACCAAATTCCATCTAACACCCTTTGCTATTAATATGATTAGCAAATAAAAATTAGCTCATAAATATTAAACATTAGCAAAAGGGGGGGGGGCGATGGCGGTACAACAGTGGTCCACAGAACAGGCCTGGCAGTGGTGGAGCAAGCAGCCCTGGCTGAGAGGGTTCAACTACTTGCCCAGAACCGCCGTCAACTGGACGGAGATGTGGCAACGGGAGACCTTCGATCTCCCGACCATCAGGCAGGAGTTGGCGTGGGCCAGAGAGGTGGGCTACAACACCCTGCGCACCAACCTGCCCTTCATCGTCTGGCAGGTGGACAGAGATGGCCTGATCGCCCGCATCGACGACTTCCTGGCGGTGGCGGCCGCAGAGGGGATCAGCGTCATGCTGACCCCCATGGATGATTGCGGCTTCTCCGGCGATCACCCCTATCTGGGCCCGCAAAAAGAGCCTGTCAAAAACCTGCACAACAGTCAGGCAGCGGCGAGCCCTGGACGCAACGTCGTCATGGATGTCACCCAATGGTGTGAACTGGAGCGTTACATCAAGGATGTCGTCGGCATGTTCGCCCAGGATGAACGTATTCTGGTGTGGGATCTCTACAACGAGCCGACCAATCGCGGCATTTTCCGTGGCCCCAATCAGCATGAAGAGTTCGATCCTGCCATGGAGCCCTACAGCCATCATCTGATGGAGCTGGCCTTCAGCTGGGCGCGCGAGGCCAATCCCTGCCAGCCGCTGACGGTCTGTGCCTGGCATGCTGCCAACCACTTTAGCCCGGACGATCCCATCTTCACTCATCCCACCGACCTCCGGGCAATGGCGCTGTCGGATGTGATCAGCTTCCATGCCTATCAGTCACTCGAACTGCTGGAAAAAAGTCTGGAAATCGTCGCGACCTACGATCGCCCCCTGCTCTGCACCGAGTGGCTCGCTCGCCATGCCAAGTCGTTCATGCATGAGCAACTGCCTATCTTCAAGGAGCGCAAGATCGCCTGTTACCAATGGGGACTGGTCAAGGGGAGAACCCAGACGCATCTGCCCTGGCCCAATATCCAGCGAGCCGTTCCGGAGTACGCGGACACCTGGTTCCACGACCTGCTCGAGGCGGATGGCTCCCCCTATGACGAGCGTGAGGTCGCCCTGATCCAGTCCCTGACCACCGAATAAGAAAGACTCCTCCGAGGCGATGCCAACCCATCGGCATCGCCTCACCCTACACATAGAGGTCATATCATGAAGAAGATAAAGCTGCTGGCATTGCTGGTCGCGGGGGCAACCCTTTCTCCCATTACCCTGGCACAAACCACACTGCAATACTGGACCCTGCTCAACGGCGGCGATGGCGCGCGCATGAAGCAACTGGTCGACGGTTTCAATGCCAGCCAGGGTGACTACAAAATAGAGACTACCACCCTGAACTGGGGTGAACCCTTCTATACCAAACTCAAGACCGCCTCTGCCATGGGCAGCGGTCCGGACATGGCGACCATCCATCTCTCCAAGATCTCCGGCCTGACCCAGACCCAGGGCCTTGAGCCCATCAATCCCGAGGTTCTGAAGCAGGCTGGCTACGATAGCAACCAGCTTTTCCCGCTGCTCTGGAAGCAATCGAACGTCGATGACAAGACCTATGCTCTGCCCATCGATACCCATGCCATGGTGCTCTATTACAACAAGCGCATCGCGGCCAAGGCCGGCTTGCTGGATGAGCAGGGCAGACTCAAGCCCATCGCCTCGCTGGCGCAGTTTGATGCGGCGCTCAAAAGCGTGAAAGAGCAAGGGGCGATGGGTCTGAGCATGGAGACTTCGCCCATGTCCTACATGCCTTACCGTCTCTGGCTCTCCATGATCAGCCAGCAGGGCGGCAAGACCATAGAGAACAACGAGTTTGTCTATGGCGAGGCGGGTAGGCAGGCGATGGCGGCGATGGCCAGGTGGTACGCCGACGGCTACGCCACCAAGGGGCTGGATTACGCTTCCTCCACCACGGAGTTCATGACCGGCCGCTCGGCCTTGATGCTCAATGGCGTCTGGGAGCTCCCCTCCGTTACCGACGGCATGAAGAGCGGCAAGCTTGGATTCGAAGTGGGCATCGCATCTCTCCCCTCCTTCTTCAACGGTAGCAGGGCCGCCTGGGCCGACTCCCACGCATTGGCCATTCCGCGCAATAAAGACAAACCCATCTCCGACGAAAAAGTGCTGGGGATTGCCAAATTTGCCAACTATATCAACCAGAACGCCCTCACCTGGGCCGAAGGGGGCCACATTCCGGCCTACGAGCCGACGGTCGCCACCCAGGCGTTCAAGGAGATGCCACTGCTCGCGGATTATGTCAGCGAGACGGCCAGCAACATCGTCTATGACCCGGATGGCTGGTACAGCGGGGCGGCTGGCCCCCTGCAGGCCGCCGCCTCCAAGTACTTCCCGGCGGCGCTGACCGGTCAGTTGCCCATCGAGAAGGCGCTGCAGATGTTCGAGCGCGATGCGGGCAAGTTCATGAGTCGTCCGGCACGTTAATGACCCTGGGGCAGAAGGCCAATCCTCTGCCTCCCGGTTTCCTTCATTCCAGGCCCGAGTTCAGATATGGATAATAAAGACACTGCCAGAACCACCGTCGGTCGTTTTGGTGCCCTGATGACGCCTTGGCTCATGTTGGCGCCCTTCTTGCTCGCCTTTTTGCTCTTCTTTGTCATTCCTGCATTGCAAACGTTGCAGTTGAGTTTCACCGACAGCGGGCTGACCGAGACTCACGGCTATGTTGGTTTTGCCAACTATGTGGAGCTGCTGCAGGACCCCAGCTTCTGGGATTCCTTGCTGCAGACCGCCTACTTTGCCCTGTTGACCGTGATCCCGCTGACTGCTCTGGGATTGGTCATGGCGATGCTGATCTGCCGTCTCACCCGCTTCGCCGGTCTGGTCCAGGCTATCTTTTTCATCCCCAACATCTTGCCCATCGCAGTCATGGCCATGATCGGTGGCTGGATGCTGCACCCGACCTTCGGCGTGGTGAACCTGGTCGCCGGCACCGAGATCGCCTGGTTCAACGATCCGGACTTTGCCATGCCCATGGTTGCCATCGCCACCATCTGGTGGACCGTTGGCTTCAACGTGCTGCTGTTCATGGCGGCCCTCAAGAACATACCGCAGGACCTCTACGAAGCGGCCAGGCTCGATGGCGCCTCGGAGTGGGGGATCTTTCGCTACATCACATGGCGCCAACTGCGCCCTGTCACCGTGATGGTCTTCGGCCTGCAACTGGTCGCATCCCTCAAAATCTTCGGTCAGACCTATCTGTTGACCGGAGGGGGCCCCTTCGACAGCACCAAAGTGGTTCTGCACTACATGTACGAGACCGGGTTCGTCAACCAGAACGCCGGCTATGCCTCGGCCATCGCCGTGGTCTTCGTGCTGATAGTGCTGCTCATTCTGGTGCTGCAATCCCTGGCTAATCGCTTCATCAATCGTCGAGGCTAAGATGAATAGCAAACTGACATTTACCGCCTTGCTCGCCATCACGTTGACTGTGCTGCTCTGCCTGCTGTGGGGCGCCCCTCTGCTGTGGGCGATCAGCACGGCGCTGCGCCCGGAGGCTCAGACTGTCGCCGGTCTGCAGTGGCTGCCCGATCCCGTCATCTTCGATGCCTTCATCAAGGTGCTGACCATGGGGGATCTGCCCGTCTTCTTCATGAACAGCGTGGTCACCTCGCTGGCGGTTACCCTGGTGACGCTGCTGATCACTGTGCTGGCGGCCTACAGCTTCTCTCAACTGCGTTTCAAGGGGGCGAACCTGCTGTTCTGGTGCTGCATGTTTGGCATCATCTTCCCCTTCGAAGCCTTGGTGATCCCGCTCTTTCGCCAGGTCTACCACATGGGGCTGGCCGACTCTCTGGGGGGGATCATATTGCCTCAGGTGGTGTCACCCATGGTGCTCTTCGTTCTCAAGCGCTTCTTCGATCAGATCCCCAAGGATTTTCGCGAGGCGGCCATCCTCGATGGCGCCCGGGAGTGGCAGGTATTGCTCCGCGTCTATCTGCCTCTCTCCCGGAACATCATTTATGCCATGGCGATCATCACCTTCATGGGGGCGTGGAACAATTTCCTCTGGCCATTCCTGGTGGTCAGCTCCACCGAGAACATGACCATTCCCATCGGTCTGACTCAGCTTAACGACACCTATGGGGTGAGGTATGCCCAGAACATGGCCTCTGCCCTGATCGGTGGCCTGCCGGTCGCCATCCTCTATGTCATGTTCCAGAAGCGTGTCGCGTCGGGCTTCCTCGCCGCCACCGGCCTCAAGGGTTAACGATTCACGGGCCTGCCAAGGCGGGCCCCCTGTTTTTACGGCCGCGATGAGGCCGTCGTGAGAGAGCACCATATGTCCAGCGTATCGCTTAAGCACATCAAGAAGACCTACCCCAATGGCAATGCCGTCATTCACGGCGTGGATCTGGAAATCGAACAGGGGGAGTTCGTCGTCTTCGTCGGCCCCTCCGGCTGCGGCAAGTCGACGCTGCTGCGCATGATTGCCGGGCTGGAGGATATTTCCGCAGGCGATCTCCACATCGGCAACCTGCGGGCCAATGAGCTCGACGCCGCCAAACGGGGGGTGGCCATGGTATTCCAGTCCTATGCACTCTACCCCCACCTGACGGTGGCCGAGAACATGGGCTTCTCCCTGCTGTTCAACAACACACCGAAGGCCGAGATAGAGACCAAGGTAAACCGGGTGGCGGAGACCCTGCAACTGGCCCACCTGCTGGAGCGCAAACCGGCCGAGCTCTCCGGAGGCCAGCGCCAGCGGGTTGCCATCGGACGAGCCATCGTGCGTGAACCTGAGGTGTTTCTGTTTGATGAGCCGCTCTCCAACCTTGATGCCGCCCTGCGTGGGCAGATGCGTACCGAGCTGGCGCGTCTGCATCAGAAGCTGGGGACCACCATGATCTATGTGACGCACGATCAGGTGGAAGCGATGACGCTGGGGGACCGGATAGTGGTCTTCAACAAGGGCCACATCGAGCAGGTGGGTTCTCCCCTGGATCTCTATCAGCGCCCCGCCACCGAGTTTGTGGCTACCTTCCTCGGCATGCCGAAGATGAACATGTTGACCTGCAAGCTGAAGGGAAAAGATGGCGATCTCTGGCAGCTAACGCCGGGTAAAGGGATCGAGGTGACGGCGTCTGAGTCATGGTTTGACTGCACAGGCCAGAGCAACATCAAGATAGGGATCCGCCCCGAGCATCTGTTGGTGGGGGTTGAAGGCGCCCCGGAGGCCCATCTGCATGGCCGGGTCTCTCTGGTCGAAAACCTCGGTGATGCGGCGATCTTGCACATCAAGTGCGAGGGCATAGAGCGGCTGCTGCTGGCCAAGGTCAACACGGATCGACGGGTGCCTTCATGCGACGAGGCGGTCTCCCTCACCGTCGCTCTCGAATATATCCATCTCTTCGGTGAGCAGGGGCAGAGCCTGCGCCGTTGAGCTGAGGGGCGGCGGATCCTGTCCCTCGTGGAGCACCTGTCATGTACCGAATCCTTCTTTCTCTGTTCATTCTATTGGGAACCATCATGCCAGCGCAGGCCAGTTCGACTTTTACCAATCCGATCTTGGGTGATGGCGCCGATCCCTGGGTTGTGCGTCATGATGACGGCTTTTACTACTACACCCAGACCACCGGCAGCGACATCATGCTATGGCGTACCAAAGACATTACCGACCTTGAGAATGCCGAGCACAAGGTGGTGTGGATGCCGGCTCAGGGCGCCGTCAACGGCACCCATCTCTGGGCCCCCGAGCTGCACCTGCTGGACGGTCGCTGGTACATCTATTTCGCCGCATCGGATGGCGACATGGCTCGGCAGCGCATGTATGTGTTGCAGTCAAAAGGGGTGGATCCTTTTGGCGAGTACACCTTCCCTGCGGGTACCCAGGAGGGCAAGATGGCTGATGCCAGTGACAAATGGGCCATCGACGGCACCGTCCTCGATTACCGGGGGGAACGTTATTTCATCTGGTCGGGCTGGGAGGGAGAGGTTAATAATCAGCAGCGCCTCTATATCGCCAGAATGGCCTCGCCCTGGCAGCTGGCTGGGCCGCGCGTTGAGATCTCCAGACCTGAACTGGCGTGGGAGCGTATCGGCACGCCCCAGGTCAACGAGGCTCCCCAGGTGCTGTTAAGCCCAGGGGGGCGACTCTTCCTCACCTATTCCGCCAGCGGCAGCTGGACGGACGATTACTGTCTCGGTCTGCTGGCGCTGGAGGGGGAGGATCCTATGAATCCGGCACACTGGCGCAAGCGGCCTCAGCCCGTCTTTAGCAAGGACGAGGCGCTGGGAGTCTATGGCCCTGGGCATAACGGCTTCTTTATCGACGATGGAGGCCGACCCTGGCTGATCCATCATGCCGCCAAATTCAAAGGGGCAGGCTGGAACAGGGAAATTCATCTGCAACCCTTTGACTGGGATGCGCGTGGGCTGCCCTCTTTCGGACTCCCTGTCGGTACCAGCCGACAACAGATGGCACCGCGCTGAGGGCTACGACCCAGGTGTTGAGGTGACTGAATATAAACATGCAGCCCTCTGACTAAATAGCTGTTCCGAAT
>NZ_CDBZ01000108.1:0-690 GCF_000819985.1 Aeromonas media
CCAGCGTCCATCCGATCCGCCTGCAGCAGAGCCGGGTGCTGGTGACTCAGGGGGTCTATCGCATCAGCCGCAACCCCATGTATCTGGGGCTGCTGTGCTGGTTGCTGGCGCTGGCCTGCTATCTCGGGGGCCCCTGGGTCTGGTTCGGCCCGCTGCTGTTGCTGGGTTGGCTCACCCGCTTCCAGATCCTGCCGGAGGAGCGGGCCCTGCGCGCCCGTTTCGGTATCCCCTATGTGCAATACTGCCGCCGTGTGAGGCGCTGGTGCTGACAGCCAAACGACAAGAGGCCCGCAGTTGCGGGCCTCTTGTCGAGTAACGGAGAACCTTAAACCTTGGCGAGGTCAGTCTCGCCCAGGGGCGCAGTCTCTCCCAGGCTGTCTTCCGTCTTGGCCACCACGCTGGCGGCGATGGCGTTGCCCAGCACGTTGGTGGCGGAGCGACCCATGTCGAGGAAGTGATCGATGCCGAGCAGCAAGAGGATGCCGGCCTCCGGAATCTGGAACTGGTTCAGGGTGGCGGCGATGACCACCAGGGAGGCACGCGGCACCCCGGCCATCCCCTTGGAGGTGACCATCAGCAGTAGCAGCATGGTGATCTGCTGGGCCATGGAGAGCTCGATGCCATAGGCCTGAGCGATGAACATCACTGCGAAGGTGCAGTACATCATGGAGCCATCCAGGTTGAAGGAGT
>NZ_CDBZ01000108.1:771-15133 GCF_000819985.1 Aeromonas media
GCCATCCAGGTTGAAGGAGTAGCCCATGGGCAGCACGAAGCTGGCGATGCGCTTGTCACAGCCGAACTTCTCCAGTCTGTCCAGGGTCTTGGGATAGGCGGCCTCGGAGCTGGCGGTGGAGAAGGCGAGCAGTATGGGCTCGCGGATCATGGCCAGCAGGGTCAGGATGCGACGGCGGATGAAGAGGCTGCCCATGGCGATGAGCAGCAGCCAGAGGCAGGCCAGGGCCAGGTAGAACTGGGCCATGAAGGTCCCATAGGTGGCGAGGATGCCGAGCCCTTCCTTGGCGACCATGGCGGCGATGGCACCAAACACCGCGAACGGCGCGAAGTTCATCACGTAGCCGGTCACCTTCAGCATGATCTCGGCGGCGCTGGCCATCAGCATCACCACCGGTTTGGCAGCATCTCCCAGGGCGGCGGCGGCCAGCCCGAAGAACAGGGAGAACACCACGATCTGCAGGATCTCGTTGGTGGCCATAGCCTCGATCACGCTCTTCGGGATGGCGTGGGTCACGAAGTCCTTGAGGGAGATGGCGGTAGCGGCCACGCCGGAGCTGGCGCCGTCATCGGGCAGGGAGAGGGAGAGGCCGACCCCGGGCTGCATCAGGTGCACCATCACCAGCCCCAGGGTCAGGGACATCAGGGAGGCCAGCATAAACCAGCCCAGGGTCTTGGCGCCGATGCGGCCCACGGTGCGGGTGTCGCCCATCTTGGCGATGCCGACCACCAGGGTAGTGAACACCAGGGGGGCGATGATCATCTTGATGAGGCGCAGGAAGATGTCGGTCAGCAGGGTGATGTCGCTGGCAAAGGTGGCGGCCTGGGTCGGGGCAAACAGGCGATAGCCTTGCCCGGTAACAATGCCAAGCAACATCGCAATGAGGATGGCAACGGTCAATTTGTTCATTTTCATGGGGGGACAGTCTCGATATGTGCAGTGCCTGTGCAGGTGGGAAGGGTGCCACCTCAGTCCGTTTTTGTGATCCGGGCCATGGAATCCTGACAGCCGGTATGCTGGCAGCATGCCTAATCACGGAGGGGAAATCCAGCGACTTATATCAGAACTTTATGTTGCAATTAGTTGTATGTGATATGGATTTTGTGAATTAATTATATTAATCGCTGTTTATTTTCATATTAGCCAGATAAATGGCTTCCAGACTCTGGTCGTCCAATGGGGCTTTTCCCAGAGAGAAGATCAGCAGTGCCGAGGTGCGGTGCTCTACCTGCATCTCGTCCATGAAGGTGTCGGGTTCGTACTCATCAAAGCCGAACTGGGGGCGGGTCGGGGTGATCCTGACCGCATCCCGCGACAGGGTCAGCGTCTGCACCTGCACCCAGGCGTACCCCTGCGCCAGCGCTATCTCCCCCGCCCGCTTGAGCACATACTTGCGGGCCGTCTCCCTGTCCACCAGATCGTTGCCCACAAACTCCAACTGCCAGCGTGTCTCCCCGAGCCGGGACTGGGAGAAACCTGTCTGGCCGTTCCAGAAGGACTTTTCGCTGTCATAGGCGGTGGCGCAGCCGCCGAGCAGCAGCGAGCCGCACAGGGTGAGGGCGAACAAGAGGGGGGAGTTTGGTGACATGGTGCTGGCCCTTGGCTGAGAGGAAGTCACTACAGCACAACGCCGCCCACGAGACAATCGCCGGCCTGGGTACCGCCGGGGAGACAAAAAGAAAAGGCCTTGTCGTTTGACAAGGCATTTCTCGGGGAATTTGGTCGGTGTGAGAGGATTCGAACCTCCGACCCTCTACACCCCATGCAGATGCGCTACCTGGCTGCGCTACACACCGACGGAGTCAGCTCGGCTGACGGGGAGGAAGTTTATGGAGATGCCCCGACCCTGTCAACAGGGGAAATCCCGGTTCGAGATCGTTTGCCTGCTTTGCGAGCAACTTCGGATCAAAGTGCGACCAGTCGCGCATTTTGTCGGCACCTCAGCGCCGTCTTGCATGAAAAACGGCCGCCCTGGTGGGCGGCCGTTTGGCGTGAGTGACAGGCGTCGCTCTCAAGCAGGGATCAGCGGTTGAAGGTCAGTCGCTTGCCCAATACCTGATCGGTGACCTGACCGTTCTGCCAGGCGATCTGGCCGTTGACCAGGGTCATCTCTATGGTGCTCTGGAAGCGGTAGCCGTTGAACGGGGACCAGCCGCACAGGTAGAGCAGGTTGCTGTCGTTGACCACATAGGGCTTGCCGAGATCCAGCAGCACCAGATCCGCGAAGTAGCCCTCGCGGATATAGCCGCGATCCTGCACCTGGAAGCGCTCGGCCACCGCGTGGGAGGTCTTCTTGACGATGGTCTCGAGGCTGAACACGCCGTTGTGGTAGAGCTCCAGCAGCGCCTGCAGGGAGTGCTGCACCAGGGGTACGCCGGACGGCGCCTTGAAGTAGCTGTTCTGCTTCTCTTCCCAGGTGTGGGGGGCGTGGTCGGTGGCGATGATATCGAGCACGTCGTTGCGCACTGCATCCAGCAGGGCGTGCTGGTCGGCGGCGCTCTTCACCGCCGGGTTGCACTTGATCTGGCTGCCCAGGGTGTCGTAGTCCGCCTCGTTGAAGAACAGATGATGGACGCACACCTCGGCGGTGATGTTCTTGTCCTTGAGATCCTTCAGATCCGGGGTGGCAGTGAAGAGCGACAGCTCCTTGGCCGTGGTCAGGTGCAGCACGTGCAGCTTGGCGCCGTACTGCTTGGCCAGGGAGACCGCCATGCTGGAGGATTTGTAGCAGGCGTCGGCGCTGCGGATGCGGCCGTGCTCGCGCATGGGCACATCTTCGCCCCACTTGGCGCGGGCCTCGTCTTCCAGCACCTTGATGGAGGGGGTGTCCTCGCAGTGGGTGACGATCATCACCGGGCTCTCGCGGAAGATGGCCGCGAGTGTCTCCTGGTTGTCCACCAGCATGTTGCCGGTGGAGGCCCCCATGAAGATCTTGATGCCGCAGGACTGTTTGGGATCGAGTTTCTTGATCTCTTCCAGGTTGTCGTTGGTGGCACCCAGGTAGAAGCTGTAGTTGGCGGCGGCGGAGTTGGCGGCTATCTGGTATTTGGCTTCGAGGGCATCGATGGTGGTGGTCTGGGGATTGACGTTGGGCATTTCCATGAAACTGGTGGTGCCACCGGCGACGGCGGCCCGGGATTCACTGGCGATGGTCCCCTTGTGGGTCAGGCCAGGCTCCCGAAAGTGCACCTGATCATCGATCATCCCGGGGATGAGGTGACGGCCTGCGGCATCGATCACCACGGCATCGGGGGCGCTGATGTCCGGGGCGATGCGGGCGATCCGCTCACCTTCGATCAAGACGTCGGAGGCATAGATGCGGCCTTCGTTGACCAGGGTGGCATTCTTGATAAGCAATTTGTTCATGGGGGGTTCCAGTTCCTTTGCCGATAATCCGGGGTCATAATATCGCAAACTGCACTTTCTCTGTAGCAAGGCCTGAGTAATGAAGTTATTTGTTAGAGATTTGACTGTGATCGATTCGAGCTATTTGTGCGAGCGTCGCGGCATGGTGGGCGAGAGCTGGTTGGTGGACATCGAGATGAGCGGCGAGCTCAACGAGATGAGCATGCTGCTGGATTTCGGGCGGGTGAAGAAGCTCATCAAGTCGATCATCGATGAAGAGGTGGATCACAAGCTGCTGGTGCCGGCCGAATGCCCCCTGGTCCATGTCCACGCTCTGGACAACGACGAGAGCACAGTGGATCTGCTGCGCCCGGGTCGCTCCATCCACCTGCGCTGCCCGACCCAGGGCTTTGCCTTCATTCCCGCCTCCCAGGTGGACAAGGAGTCGGTGACCCGCTATCTGCTGGCGGTGCTGGCCAAGCGGTTGCCGGGCAACATCAAGGATCTCTCCCTGACCCTGCGCCAGGAGAAGATCGAGGGCGCCTTCTACCACTACAGCCATGGCCTGAAGAAGCACGACGGCAACTGTCAGCGCATCGCCCACGGCCACCGCTCTCCGGTCGAGATCGAGGTGGATGGGGTGCGCAACGAGGAGCTGGAGCTGAACTGGGCCGAGCGCTGGGCCGACATCTACCTCGGCACCCTGGAGGACAAGGTGGCCCTCTCCGAGCTGGCGTTGAGCGAGCTGGCCAAGGCCCATCTGGGGGAACACCACCTGGGCTTCAAGTACGTGGCGCCCCAGGGGCTGTTCCAGCTCGCCATGCCTGCCGCCGAAGTGGAGATGATCGACACCGACACCACCATAGAGTTGCTGGCCCACCATATCGCCCGCGAGGTGAAAAAGCAGGTGGGGGACAAGTTCGTCAAGATTGTCGCCTATGAAGGGGTTGGCAAGGGGGCCATCGCCTACGCCTGATCTCCCTGCAAGCCGCCATAAAAACGAGGCCCCGCATCTGCGGGGCCTCGTCGTTTCACAGCCATGGCTCTGGGTGTCAGGCGCTGAGCCGGAAGCGCTGCACCAGACCCTCCTGCTGCTCGGCTAGGCTGTCGAGTTGCTGACTGGTCTCGGCGACCCGCTCTATGCCCTGATAGTTGAGATCCGAGATATCGGAGATGCGGTTGAGATTGGTGGCGATGTCGGCGCTGGTGGCCTGCTGCTGCTCGGCGGCGGAGGCTATCTGGCTCGACATGTCGCTGATGAGCACCACTATGCCCTGCACCTCCTCCATGGCGTTGTTGGCCTGGGAGCTCTGATCCATGCAGCTGTCCATCTCGCGGGAGCACTCCTGCATCACGTTGACCGCTCGGGCGACCCCCTGCTGCAGGTTCTCGATCATGGTCTGGATTTCGCTGGTGGACTGGGCGGTACGACCGGCCAGGTTGCGCACCTCGTCGGCCACCACCGCAAAACCGCGGCCCTGCTCGCCGGCACGAGCCGCTTCGATGGCGGCGTTCAGCGCCAGCAGGTTGGTCTGCTCGGCGATGCCGCGGATGACGTCGAGGATGTTGCCAATCTGGCCGCTCATGGCACTCACGTCGCCGATCACCTTGCCGGTCTGCTGCAGCTTGCCCGCCAGCTGGTGGGTGGTGGTGATGTTGCCAGCCATCACCTTGCGCCCCATCTGTGAGGCCTTCTCCACGTCCTGTACCCGCTCCAGGGTCTGGTTGGCGGCTTGGGCCACTTCCCGCACCGAGGCTTCCATCTGGGTCATGGCGGCGGCGACCGAGGCGGTCTCCTGGCGCTGTTTCTCCAGATCCGCCCGCACCGCTTCGGTGGTGTGGCGGTTGTCGTGGGCGGCGCTGTTGAGCTGGGTCGAGGCCTGGGAGAGTTGTCTGAGCACGTCTCCCATCTGCTGGATCAGCAGGTTGATCTGGCTGCCGAGCTGGCCGAATTCGTTCTGGCTCTTGAAGCCGACCCGCTGGGTCATGTCACCCTGTGTCACCTCGGTCAGTACCCGCAGCAGTTCCTTGAGGGGGCGGCGGATGGCCTTGCCGAGGGTAAAGGCCACCAGGATGGCGACGAAGATGGCGATGGCGATGCTGATCCCCTGGGTCAGGGTGCTCTGGGTCTGCACCCGATCAGAGGCGCGGATGCTGGCGTTCATCAACTGCTGGCTCTGGGTTGTGATCCCCTCCAGCTTGTTCTGGATGCTGACGATGAGCTGGCTCGCTTGCTTGCTCTGCTCGCGCATGGTCTGCTGCTGCTTCATCAGCGCCAGGTATTGGGCGAGTACCCCTTCATTGGCCGTGGTGTCGCGCACGAAGCCATGGACGTAGTGGCCCATGTTGTTGTCAAAGTCCTTGAGCTCCCCCTGGAGATCCTTGATGGTGCTGTTGAAGCCCTCGATCTGCATCTTGTTGCGCTTGAGCGCCGCTTCGATGGGGGCGGGGATGCTCTGGTTGAGGGCATCCATGGTGGAGAGCTCGATGGCGGAGAGCTTGGTGGTCAGGGTCTCGGAGAGCATCTTGATGAAGCTGTCGTCGACGGTCACCATCATGTCCCCCAGGTTCTTCTTGAACTGGGGCAGGCTGACCTGGAACTGGCCCTTGGCCTGGTTGACCTTGTGCAGCCGGGTGAGCAGGGCCTCGTGCTCGGTGGGCAGGGTCTGGGTCAGTTGCAGGTAGTCAGCCACCAGCTTGCCGAGGGCTGTCATCTCCCCCTGCAATTCGGGGTGCGCCGCCACCTGCTGCCTGAGGGTCGTCAGCATCTTGTCGACCTGGCCCTTGGCTTGCTGCAGCTCGGCCACTTCCGCCGGCAGTTGCTTGGGATCCTGCTCGGTCAGCACGTCGGTGAGCCACTTGTTGGCGCTGAGCAGGCTTATCTGGGTCTGGCTGCTGGCGATCACCAGCGGCATGGACTCTTGTGTTACCTGATCCAGGGCATCGTTGAGTTCGCTCTGGCCACGAAAGGTCAGTACCGCACTGGCGACCATGACGGCGACCAGGATGGCAAAGCCCAGATAGACTCTCTGTAAGATCGAGAGGTCTGACATTGTTTGTTTCATTATTGTCCCGCTGTCTATGCAAAAGTCCCTTGCCTGAGTACCCCGTCCCTTTGGTACCCTGCATGCCCAGATGGGGATGCCACTGGGGTACTCGGGACGTCATCCTCACTATCGGTATTCTTCACAATAACTGAAGGGATTGGGACAACGGCTGTGTCAAATGTCGGCTTGTGTCACACTTGGCGGGCTGTGGCGACATTTTTGGGAGTCGCTTGAGTTTTGCATTGAATTTTCTTTTTCATATAAAGGAGTTACCCATGGCGCAAGAAACCATTTTCAGCAAAATCATCCGCAAGGAGATCCCCGCCGACATCCTTTATCAAGACGATCTGGTGACCGCGTTTCGGGACATCCAACCCAAGGCGAAGACCCACATTCTGATCGTGCCCAACGTGTTGATCCCCACGGTCAACGACGTGGAAGCGGATCACGAGCTGGCGCTCGGCCGGATGTTCACCGTGGCCCGCAAGCTGGCGGCCGAGGCCGGGATCGCCGAGGACGGCTACCGCCTCATTATGAACTGCAACCGCCACGGCGGGCAGGAGGTCTACCACATCCACCTGCACCTGGTGGGTGGCCAGCCGCTGGGACCCCTGCTCAGCCTGTGATGCGTCCCGCCTCATTGACCGGCCTGCTGTTGGCCGGCCTGCTGTTGGCCGGTCTGCTGCTGGGGGGCTGCGCCTCCCGCTGGCAAGACCTCTTCGTCTCCTATTCCGATCAGATGGTCCCCTTGCGCAACCAGCTGCTGCTGGGTCATGCCGCCGAGGCGCTGCCGAAGGTGCATGAGTCGGCTCCGGGTGACGACACCTATGTGCTGGATCAGCTGGAGAGAGGGCGCATCGCCTGGCTGGCGGGTCAGGACGGGGCCAGCAAGCAGGGCTTTGCCGCTGCCGACAGCCGCCTCGTCTGGGAAGACAATCAGGCCCAGTACCGCCTGAGCCGGGGTCTGGCCCAGGCGGGCAGCCTGCTCACCAACGATCAGACCATGGCCTACCGGGCGCCGGACTACGAGCGCACCATGCTGCACCACTATCTGGCGCTGAACTACCTGCAACGGGGGGATGCCGAAGGGGCCCTGGTGGAGGTGCGCCGCGCCAACCAGGTGCAGGAGCGGGCGCTTAAGGCGCGGGCCGGCGAAGTGCGCAAGGCCAAGGAAGAGAGCGAAGAGGCCGAGGCAGATGGGAATATGCGCCAGCTGATGTCGCGTGGGGCACCCGAACTCGATCGCCTGATAGGTCAGGTGAAGAACGGTTTCCAGAATGCCTATACCTTCTATTTCTCCGGCGTGCTCTACGAGGCGGCCGGGGATCTCAACGACGCCTGGGTCGACTATCAGCGCGGCTACCAGATAGCGCCGGACAACCAGAGCCTGCAGGATGCCTTGCTGCGCCTGGCGCGGCTTCGCGGCTCCGCGGACGAGCTCAGGGAGACAGAGAAAAAGGTGGGCCGCAAGGCGCCGCCGCTGGTCAAGGATCAGGGCCAGCTGGTGGTGCTGTTTGAAGATGGCCTGATCCCGGCGCGGCGGGAGATCTTCCTGCCGTTGCCGATCTCCACCTCCAGCGGCGATTTTCGTACCTTTACCGTGGCGGTACCCTATTACGACAACAGGGCCAGCGACACTGGCCCGCTGACGGTGTCGGCGGGCAAACAGGCCGGGCGGACCAGCTCGCTGGTGCGACTCGAGGCGCTGGCGGCCAAGGATCTGCAGGAGCGGCTGCCCGGCATGCTGACCCGGCAGGCGCTGCGGCTGGTGGCCAAGGAGCAGGTGCGACGCACCGCCGCCAAGGAGGGGGGCGATGTGGGCAACATCCTGGTGGGCATCTTCAATACCCTCTCGGAGCGGGCCGATACCCGCAGCTGGCTGACCCTGCCCGCCGAGGCATCGAGCTGGCAGGGAATGCTGCCGGCCGGGGAGGTGCAACTCCAGCTGGGGGCGGGCAGCGCCATGCGTACACTGCCGCTTACCGTGCACGGCGGGCGCACCACGCTAGTGTGGGTGCAGCGCCTTGGCAACCGCCTGACTACCCGGGTGATGCCCCTATGAGTGCCCGTTCGGGCGAGATCACACACTGACCGGTTCGGCCCCCTGGCCACCGGCAAGGAGCACAAGATGAAAGCACATGGCTTGGCCCTCGGGCTGGTACTGCTGCTGGCGGGCTGCGCCACCAATACCTCCGGCGTGGCGCTCTATGGCGCGGCCGGGGCGGCGGTGCAGGAGCAGCATCAAGATGTCAACGTCACCCTGACCGAGCTGAGCCGCCGCGAGCAAAATGGCCTGCTGCAGGTCAACGTGGCCGCCGCCAGCACCCAGCGCGGCGATAACCGGCTGCAATACCTGTTCTATTGGTATGATGACGCCGGGCAGGAGGTGGCCAGTGATGGCCGCGGCTGGACCCCGCTCAAGCTGCACGGCTACCAGACCCGCACCCTGTCCGCCCTGGCGCCGAGCCCGGCAGCCCGGGGCTACCGGATTTACGTACGCGAAGTGATTGAGGAATCGAACTGATGAGAATGAACCATGCCCTGCTGATATTGACCGGCGCCCTGCTGCTTGGCGGCTGTTCCAGCACCACCGTCAGCTATGGCGACGCGACCGAGACCGAGACGGTGACAGTGGATTACGGCTCCTCCGACTTGCAGGCCATCGCCGACAAGATGGCGGACTCCATGCTGGCCTCACCGGCGACCTCCGAGATCACCGCCGGCGGTCGTCCCGTGATGTTCATGGACTCCATCCGCAACAAGACCTCGGAGCACATCGACACCGAGGCCATCACAGACACCTTGCGCACCAAGCTGCTGAGCGCCGGCAAGTTCCGCTTCGTCGACATGAGCAAGGTGAGCGCGGTCAAGCAGCAACTCGAGCACCAGCAGGGCAGCGGCATGGTGGATCCCGCCACCATGGTGCGCCTTGGCAAGCAGACCGGCGCCCGCTACATGGTCTATGGCAACCTCGCCAGCATCGTCAAGGACAACGGCAAGGTGAAGGACGTCTACTACCAGATGACCATGAACCTGATGGATCTGGAGAATGGCGAACTGCTGTGGGCCGATCAGAAAGAGATCCGCAAGCAGGCGAAGACCTCCACCTTTGGCTGGTGAGGCGACCCGGCAGCAGGGGGACCTGGCGGAGCTGACCCTGCTGGCCAGCCTGCCGGCCCCCTGGAACCGGGGGCGCCTTGAGCCACTGGCGAGCGGCCTGACCAACGGCAACTACCGGCTGCACCTGCCCTCGGGGCAACGCGCCTTCCTGCGGCGCGGGCACCCGGATCCGGTGCGTCTCGGTATCGACAGGGCCACCGAGTGGCAGCTCTATCAGGGGGCCGTGGGGGAGGGGCTGGCCTTGCCCTGTCATCACAGTGAACCCACCACCGGCCTGATGCTGCTGGCGTGGTGCGACGAGCCGAACTGGGCCGCCGCGCCGCCGCCCCTGGCGGCGCAACCCCCCTTGCTGGCTGCAGTGCTGAGGCGCTTACACCGGCTGCCACTGCCCGCCGTGGTGATGGCGGTGCGAGCCCACAGCGCCGGCTATCGCGACCGCCTGGCCCGGGTGCCCGCCTGGTTGCCAGCGCTGGAGCGAGCACTGCTCGCGAGCCGGGAGCCGGACGACTGCTGGCTCCCTTGCCATCATGATCTCAATCCGGCTAACTTGTTGGGCCACAGACCCTGGGTCATCGACTGGGAGTATGGCGCCGCCGGCCACCCGGGCTTCGAGCTGGCCAGCATCCAGCGCACCCATGGCTGGAGTGATGAGCTGCGGTGCCAGTTGGAGAGCTGCTATCTTGAAGGCAGGGAGGGTGCTCATAAGCTGCTCAATACCAAAGGATTCCAGGCCGAAGCCTTCCTGCCCTGGGTCGATTACATCGGCCTGTTGTGGGCGCTGTTGATGGCGGAGCAGCAACCCGGGCCCGACTATCAGGCCCTCATCGACATGAACCGCCAGCGCCTGGAGTGACATCGGGCAGAGGCCATGGCGCGACGCTTATTTTCTACGAATTGGAGGCATGCATGGTGACCAGATTCTCATGGCGTCAACCCCGCAGCTGGAGCCTGCTGCTGCTCTGCCTGCTGCTGACCGGCTGCGCGACCCGGGTGATCTACTACTGGCTCGACTCGGCCATCGTCTGGCAACTGGACGACTACTTCTCGCTGGACCGCAGTCAGAAGACGCTGCTGGACAGGGAGGTCAAGGGGCTGATGGCCTGGCATCGCCAACACGAGCTGCCCATCTATGCCCGGGATCTCGATGCCCTGGCCAAGGCGGTGGCCAGCCCCATGACCCCGGCCCAGGTCACCCTGCATCTGGACCGCACCCAGGCCAGCCTGACCCGCACCCTGGAGAACGCCATTCCCCGCACCGTGCGCCTCGCCAGCACCCTGACCGATGCCCAGGTGGCGCGCTTCATGACCGATAGAGTGAAACGCCAGCAGGAGCGCCAGCATGACTTCGCCACCGAGTCCAAGACGCAGATGCTCAAGGAGTTTCGGGAGAAGATGAACGAGCGGCTGGTGTTCTGGATTGGCAAGGTGAAGCCGGCCCAGGAGCCGCTCATTGCCCAATGGGCCGAGTGGCAATACGAGATGATGCCCCCCTGGCTGGAGTTCCAAGAGGCTTGGACCAAGGAGCTGGCGCGGCTGATGAAGCAGCGCCAGGATCCGGACTTCGGCAAGGAGCTGACCCGCCTGCTGCAACAGGGGGATGGACTCATGGATGGCCGCTTCACCGGCTACACCGACCAGTCCCGCCAGCGCACCATCCAGTGGCTCAGCGACCTCAGCCAGTCGATGGATCTCTCCCAGCGCGCCCACCTCTACACCCTGCTCAAGGACTATGCCGAGGACTTCGAGGCCATGATCCGCAGCCGCTGATTGACAGGATCCGCGCCGCAAGGGCGGCAGGCGTCATGGCCTGCCGCCCTTGTCCTTGTAGGGGGGCTATGGTAGTTTGCCCTTTCTATTATTCGGGAATTAACTTTTTGAGCCTGCTGGACAAAGTGAAACTGGCGGCGATGACCCTGCTCATCGCGCTCACTCTGCTGCTCTCTACCGTCTCGGTGGAGGGGCTCAAGGCACCCGCTTCCCAGCACGCCGCCCAGCTGATGGGGGAGGCCGCGGACTCCACCGACGGCGCCCGGATCCAGCACGGCGCCAGCGACAGCGACGACGGTGTCGTCAAGTTCGTTGGCTCCCACCAGAATCACCTGCTGCGCCTCGAGCACTCCCTGAGCCGGGATCATCAGCCTGGCCGCGTGGTCTACGAGCTCGTCATGAGCTGGGCCCAGCAGGGGATCCTGCTGCTGTGCGGCCTGCTGCTCTACGCCGCCCTCTGCTACCCGAGGACGAGCTTTCGCGATCACTTCGCCAGCATTCACCGGCACCGCCTGCAGCGTCGTCACCTGCAATACCGCTTCTCCCAGAGCTTCCTCGCCTGACCCCGATGGGGTCAGTCTGCCTGCTGTTGCCTCATCTTCTCTCTGTTGCTGTTCATTTTTAGTGAACGGCTAGGCTGTCTTGTTTCATTTTTTTGCACGGTGCGACCCGGCGTCGTCCCTTGCGCTCGCCTGACAGAGGCCGATTTCATGAGAAAAAAGAGTCATACCATACTGAACCGCATGAGCCTGTGGCAGTACGCCCTGCTGCTGCTGATGCTGGTCACCTTCGCGTTTTATTCCCTGCCCACCTTCTTCGGTGAGCAGCCCTCCCTCGGCCTCCATGGCCAGTCTCGCCTGAGCGGGGCGCAGCAGCGCCTGCTGCAGGAGCACCAGATAGCGCCCCAGCTGCAGATCGAGCAGAAGGAGCGGGCCCTGCTGGTGTTCGCCACCCAGGCCGAACAGCAGCGGGCCAAGCAGTTGCTGGAGCAGCAGGGGGTGGACAGCGCCGCCCTCACCCTGGAGTTTCACTCCAATGCTCCGACCTGGATAAGCCAGCTCGGCGCCGATCCCATCAAGCTCGGGCTGGACTTGCGCGGCGGCTCCCAGTTGCTGATCGGGGTCGACGTGGATTTTGTCATCGACAACCAGACCAAGAACCTGGTGGATACCCTGCGCACCCGCTTCCGCGAGGCCAACCTGCGCGGCGCCAGCGTGATGCGCACCGCCCAGGGATCCGTGGCCGTCACCCTGCCGGACGTCGCCGGGCAGGAGGGCTGGCTCAATGTCATCAAGGAGAGCGCCGGCACCCGTCAGGATCAGTGGACCCTCTCCCGCTCCGGCAATGAGCTCAAGCTGGTACTGAGCGACGCAGAGCGCACCCTGCTGGTGAACAACGCCGTGACCCAGAACCTGTCGATCCTCAAGAAACGGATCAACGAGCTCGGCATCGTCGAGGCCTCGGTCCAGCGTCAGGGTCAGGACGGCATCCGCATCGAGCTGCCCGGGGTGCACAACCCCAAGCAGGCGAAAGAAGTGATAGGCGCCACCGCGTCCCTGGCCTTCTACGAGGCCAAGGCCGACAGCCGCTTCTTCATGGCGGATCGCAACGGCCAGGCGGTCGGTCTGGCCCGCAACCCGGTGCTGAGCGGCGAGCACATCGTCGATGCCCGCGCCAACATGGGGGAGATGGGCCAGCCCCAGGTCAACATAGTGCTCGACACCCTGGGTGGCAGCAAGATGAACCAGTTCAGCCGCCAGCACGTGGGCAAGCCCATGGCCACCGTCTTCACCGAGTACAAGACCAACGCCGAGGGCCGGCTTCGGGCCAAAAGTGAGGTGATCAACGTCGCCACCATACAGACCGCCCTTGGCAACCAGTTCCGCATCACCGGGATTGGCAGCCTGCCAGAGGCCCAGGAGCTCGCCATGCTGCTGCGGGCCGGCGCTCTCACCGCGCCGCTCAAGATCCTGGAGGAGCGTTCGATCGGCCCGACCCTGGGCCTGCAGAACATAGAGGCGGGCTTCACTGCCCTGGCGTTCGGCATGGCGGGCATGATGCTGTTCATGATGGCCTGGTATCGCAAGTTCGGCTGGGTCGCCATCACGGCGCTCATCGGCAACCTGCTGATGCAGGTGGGGATGCTGGCGGTGCTGCCGGGGGCCGTGCTGACCCTGCCCGGGATTGCCGGCCTGGTGCTGACGGTGGGCATGGCGGTGGATACCCATGTGCTGATCTTCGAGCGGATCAAGGACAGGCTGCGGGAGGGGGGAAGCCTGGCCAACGCCATCGATTTTGGCTATCGCTCGGCGTTTCGCACCATCTTCGATGCCAACATCACGACGCTCATCTGCGCCGTGGTGCTCTACGCCATCGGCTCCGGGCCGCTGCAGGGCTTCTCCATCACCCTGATCCTGGGGCTCATCTCCAGCATGGTGACCGGCATCTGGGGCACCCGCGCCATCATCAACCCCTTGTGGGGCAACAGCCGCGCCAAGCTGCTGAGGGTATGACCATGACCGATCCCCATTGCCTGCGTCATCGCACCGCGCGTCCGAGCCAGCTCCGCGCCACTCGCTTCCCTGTGGGAAGCCTGCACCAACTGTCGAGGGAAGAAGAATGCTGAGAATGATCATTGCCATGGGCCTGACTCGCTGGCGTTACATCGGGATGTGGGCCTCGGCGCTGCTGACGGTGGCGAGCATCGCCGTGCTCGCCATCAACGGGCTCTCCCTCGGGCTCGACTTCACCGGCGGCATACTGCTGGAGTTTCGCATCCAGACCCTGAAGGAGGCCCACGAGCTCAACGCCCTGCTGAGCGCTCCTCTGGCCGGGGCGGTGGAGCTGCACGGCGCCGGTGTGCCCGGTGAATGGCTCATCAAGCTGCCTCCCCACGAGTTGCCCTGGGCGGCGGAGGATCTCGCGACCATGCTGGGGCAGCAACTTGCCCTGCCGGTGGAGCTGCTGCGCACCACCATAGTCGGCCCCCAGGTGGGCGCCGAGCTGTTCCAGCAGGGGATGCTGGCGGTGCTGGTGGCCTCCTTGGCCATTTCCGCCTACCTGGCGGTGCGCTTCGAGTGGCG
>NZ_CDBZ01000108.1:15222-15653 GCF_000819985.1 Aeromonas media
GCGGTGCGCTTCGAGTGGCGCCAGGCCATCGGCATCCTGGTGTCTGTGCTGCACGACGGTCTGGTGGCCCTGGGGCTGCTGGCGCTGTTCAACATCGAGTTCGACCTCAACGTCATCGCCGGACTGATGGCGGTGATCGGCTACTCGCTGAACGACAGCATCGTCATCTCGGACCGGCTGCGGGACCTGCTCGGTTCGCGCACCCAGATGGGGATCCACGAGTGTTCCGATGTGGCCATCAAGGCCACCTTCAGTCGCACCATGATCACCTCGGGCACCACATTGTTCACCGTAGGGGCCCTGCTGCTGTTCGGTGGCGACGCCCTGTTCGGCTTCTCCTTCACCCTGTTCGCCGGCATCCTGGTGGGCACCATCTCCTCCATCACGGTTGCTTCCACTGTGCAGGAGCTGCTGGGGCTCTCGCCCCAGGC
>NZ_CDBZ01000109.1 GCF_000819985.1 Aeromonas media
CTTAACTGATCAGCATTGCAGCCTGGCTGGGGTTTGTCTTATGTGCCGACGGGACGTCGAGCCGGATTACTCGCCCTTGGCGCCGAGCTGCTGCTCGAGCTGGGCCAGCTTGGCCTCGAGGGCGGCCAGCTTCTCCCGGGTGCGCAGCAGCACCTTGGTCTGCACGTCGAACTCCTCGCGGCTGACCAGATCCAGCTTGCCCAACTGGGCCTGCAGCACCTGACGGGTCTTCTTCTCCACCTCTTCACCCATGCTGCGAATGCCGGGCGGCAGGGCGTTGTGTATCTGTTTGGCGATCTCTTCCAGTTTTTTCGGGTCGATCATGGGGTTCTCCTTGAGCAATGGCGCCATTCTACCGACAAATCCCTCTCTTTGCCGAGATCGGGGCGGCTTTTTGCGCCACTGGCCCTGAAAGGCTCTGGTCGGGTCTGGCGATAACAGTAAGGCTGCTGCCCTTTCTCGTCGGGGTTCAATTCCAGTTCCTTGATGTTGTACACAAAAAAATCAGATCAGATGACCGACCAGAGGCTTATTAATTGTTGCGTTGCTGTTAATATGATTCGGTCGGGTTTGGACCCTACCCCGTCAGGCTCATCATGGATAACAACATAAAAGAGATAAGGATATGAAAAAAAAGCTAATTTATGCGGCCGTTGTCAGTGCGCTGCTGAGCGGTTGTGGTGGCAGTGACGACAACAAAGGCGATACCTCAAGCTATCTCGATTATCTGCTGAGCGGCACCAATGCGGCGCGCCCCAGCGCCCTGGCCGCCCGTGCCAGTGACGGCACCCTGAAGTTCTCGACCGAAACGGCCGATCTCTCCAATCCAGTCTCCGCCCTCTCCACCCTGGATGGCTGGTCCACAACCCAGGCGATCCAGATAGTGCCCGTGACTGCCTCGGGCATCACCGTCAAGGCGCCGGCCGCCGGCGAATTCGGTGCTTCCGTGGCCCCGCTCTACCTGCTGGAGCTGGAATTCGACAGCGCCGCCCTGCGCCCGAGTGGCGTGAAGAAGGTGCTGGCCTACGGGGTAGACTTCGTGGTCGCCGAGTCGGCGGGCAAGCTGAACCTGGTGCCGCTCAAGCCGCTCAATCCCTCTTCCTATTACATGATAGTGGCGACCGATTCGCTCAAGGACAGCAGCGGCAACCCCCTACGACCGGGTAGCGACTACAGCAACTACAAGACCAGCACCGGCAGCAATGCCCAGGAGCAGACCATCAGCGGCCTGATCGCGCTGCAGGAAGGGCTGTTCAAGGCTGCTACCGGCATCACCAGCGACCACGTGATCTTCTCCGACTGGTTCGGTACCCAGTCCGGCGCCGACGTGCTGGTGGCGGTGAAAGGGGCGGCCGCCTCCGTGCTGAAGAGCCCGACCCTGGACGCTGCCGCCCTGTGGAAGCAGGATGCCCTGGGCAACAGCAGCCTGCCGGGTACCTACACCCTGGCGGTGAGCGGTGGCAACCCCTTCCTGACCCAGCTGGATGCAGAGCCTTTCCTGCCGCAAGAGCAGAAGGATGCGTTGGCCGCCGCCTTTGGTACCGGCACCCCGCTCAACGGCCTGGCCCAGATGACCACGGTCTACAGCGGCACCGTCAAGCTGCCGTACTTCCTCTCCTCCCCGGCCACCGCCGGCTCCTGGGATAAGGCCAGGACCCAGTCCTGGCATGGTGCCATCCCGAGCCTCTATGCCATCGCCAATACCCTGAAAGCGCAGGATGCCGAGGTGATCGGCGGCCTGGTGGGCGCCGGTGTGGATCCGGCCCTGCTGGGCGAGCTCATCGCCGATCCGAGCCGTCAGGCCGAGCTGCTGGCGGAGGCGAGCAAGCTGATCGGAGTGACTCTCACCTCCGGCGGCAAGCCGCTGGATCCCGAGATGAACGTGGGCCGCTTCAACCCGCTGCCGGCGCTGGAAGAGGTGCAGTCCGTGCCGATGCGGATCTTCGCCGCCGCGCCGCTGGCGAACATCACCGACGTGATCATCTATCAGCACGGCGTCACCTCGGTGAAGGAGAACGCCTACGCGCTGGCATTGGGCCAGATTGGCGCCGGCGCTCAGGCGAGCAAGAACGTGGCCGTGGTGGTGATCGATCATCCGCTGCACGGTGAGCGCGGCTTCGCCCTGACCGGCAGCATGGACTCGGTGACTACCTCCGACAACCCGACCCCCTACCTGAACCTGAGCTACCTGACGGTGGCGCGCGACAACCTGAAACAGAGCGTGGCGGATCTGCTGGGCCTGCGTCTGGCGGTGGGGCTGGCCAACGCCAAGGGAGCCATCGGCACCGCAGGCAGCCTCAAGGTGCACTTCCTGGGTCACTCCCTGGGTGCCATCGCGGGCGCCAACCTGCTGGCGGTGGCCAACCAGTCCATCGGCAATCCCCAGGCCGATGCCCTGTTCAAGTTCGACACCGGCGGCCTGGCCATGCCGGGGGGCGGCATCGCCCCGCTGCTGCTGAACTCGCCGACCTTTGGCCCGACCATCCAGATGAGCGTGCTCACCGGTAGCAGTGCCGCCCTGAAGACGGCCTTCACCGCCTATGCGCCGAACTGCAAGACCGCGGTGCCGACCTGCTTCGTCAACGAGTTCCTGCCGAGCCTGGATGCAACCACTCAGGCGAGCGCGGCCGGTACCCTGCAGAGCTACAGCTTTGCAGCTCAGTCGGTGCTGGATTCGGCGGATCCGATCAACCTCGGTCGCGGCATAGCGGCGGACTTCCCGCTGTTTGCCACGGAAGTCGTCGGCGATGGCGCCCTGAGCCTGTCGGATCGGGTGATTCCGAACAGCATCGCCACCGCGCCCCTGGGTGGCACCGAGCCGCTGTTCAAGATGCTGGCACTGCAACCCCTGAGCGCGACCGGCGCGGCCAACCACCACGCTACCCGCTTCGTGGCGGGGGGACACAGCTCGCTGCTGGCACCGGACGAGAACTTCGATCCGACCGGCGCCGTCACCACCGAGATGCAGACCCAGTTCGGCAGCTTCTTCGCGAGCGATGGCGCCATGGTCAAGGTGACCGACGCCAGCCTGCTCAAGCAGTAAGCCTGGCGGCCAATAACAACGCCGCCCCTGGGGGCGGCGTTTTCGTTTCTGGCAATGGGTACAGGGATCGTCAAGCTGGCCTGTGATGCCTGTCCAGCCAGCCTTGCAGCAGGCCGACCAGCAGACCCACCAGATGGGCCATGTTGGCGGTGGGGGTGCCGAGCATGTCGAAGAAGCCGAGTACCAGCCAGATCAGCATGAAGCCCATCAGGGCCGGCGGCATAGTGAGGCCGCAGGCGGGCTGCAGTCTGGCACGCAGCCAGCTGTAGCCGAGCAGGGCATAGACCACCCCGGAGAGGCCGCCAAAGCGCGGGCCACTCACGAAAAACTCGGCGATATTGGGCAATGCAGCTCCGACGATGAGCAGGATGAACAGCTTGCCGCTGCCGAGCCGCTGCTCGATTTGGCCGCCGAGATACCACCACCACAGCAGGTTGAACACCAGGTGCAGCACCGAGAAGTGGATGAAGGCCGGGGTGACGTAGCGCCAGGCCTGCCAGTCGGTGAACTGGGCCAGGGTCGGGTGGAACGCCAGCTCGTCGAAGATGGGCAGGCCTATGGCATCCAGGGCATAGATGGCCAGGCAGGCGATGATGACCACCAGGGTCAGGGGGCCCGCCTGATGCAGAAAATCGGTGACCGGATCCGTCATCCCCTTGCTGTAGTCGATGCGGGCATCCGCCCGGCCGGACTGCCAGGAGGCCTCCATGTAGCGGGGGTGATTGGGCTCGGCGAGGAAGCGCTTCACCTCCTGCTGGGCCTGGGCGAGGCGCCGCTCGTCCGCCAGCCAGACGGAGACGCCGAGCTCGGACTGGGTCAGCTCGCACGGGATGCCCAGGGTCGCGAGGTAGTCCACCAGCGCCTGGGCCATGCGGGCGTCCCCCAGCACCAGCAGCTGGATCATGCCGGCCGGGGAGGAGTGGCCCGCCCCTGTCATGCGTCGCCTGCCTGGATCGGGAACTCCCTGCGCCAGGCCTCGAAGCCACCGTCCAGGCTGTAGACGGCGTCATAGCCCTGTTGCAGCAGGTATTGGGCCGCCCCCTGGCTGCTGTTGCCGTGATAGCACATCACGATCACCGGGGTGTCAAAGTCCACCTCGTTCATGAAGCGAACCAGGGTGCCGTTGGTGAGGTGGAAGGCGCCGACCGCGTGGGCCGTCTCGAAGGATTGGGGATCGCGAATGTCCACGAGACGGGCCTCACCGGCCTCCAGCTTCTGGTGGGCATCCTGGGCGCTGATATGGGCAAACTGGTCCATTGAGATGTCCTGCAAATAGATGATTGAGGGCCAGTTTACCGCAAGCCGTGGCTTGCGCTAAGTCCGCAATGTGCCTTGCCATGTGCCGAAGGATCGCAATTTCCTTCAATATCCGGGCCGCGGGGACCCGGTAGGCTAGCGGTTCAATCCTTTGCGTGAGTCTCATCCATGGAAATCAGTCTGTTGTTGTCCATGTCCGGGTTTGCCCTGGCCATGTCCATCTCCCCCGGCCCGGTCAACCTGGTCGCCCTCGGCACCGGCGCCCGCTACGGCTTCCCGGCCAGCCTGCGCCACGTGGTGGGGGCGACCCTCGGCTTCATCCTGCTGCTCCTGCTGATGGGGCTGGGCCTCGGCGGTGCCCTGTCCCGCTGGCCGGTAGCGGCGGACGCCATACACTGGGGCGGCGTGCTCTTTCTCTGTTACATGGCCTGGCAACTGCTGGTGGACAGGGGGCAACTGGAGCGGGTCGAGGGGGCGCCCCCCGCCTTCTGGTACGGGGCCCTGATGCAGTGGCTCAATCCCAAGGCCTGGCTGGCGGCCAGCATGGGAATGGGAGCCTATGGGATCGCGGGCGGGGTGGGGCAGGTGGCCTTGTTTACTTCTATCTATCTGGTGATCTGCCTCGGCTCCATCACCTGCTGGGCCTATGCCGGCAGTTGCATGCAGGGGCTGCTGCTCGTGCCTCGCCGGTTGCGCTGGTTCAACCGGGCCATGGCGCTCTTGCTGCTGCTCAGCGCCGCCTATCTGGTGCGTTCAGCCTGACGGGCGAGCTGGGTCCTGTACTGGCCCGGGGTGGCGGCGACACGGCGTTTGAACTGGCGCTGGAAGTGGGCCTGATCCACGAAGCCGCTGGCCAGGGCGACCTCGACCAGGGGCTGCCCCTGCCTGAGCAGGGTGCGGGCGTGGCGGATGCGTCTATCCAGCAGATAGGCGTGGGGGGTCATGCCGTAATGGTGGCTGAAGGCGCGCACGAAGTGGGAGGGGGTGAGCCCGGCCACCGCGCTCAGTTCGGCAAGGCTGAGGGGGCTGGTGCTGTCGTCCTGCATCAGCTCGGCAGCCCGTTGCAGGTGCTGGGGCGGGCGATCGTCCCAGCTGGCCGGGGTGAGCCTCGCCAGCAACTGGCGACTGAACAGGTGGCAGGCCACCTCGCGGGCCAGGGGATCCGGCCCTTGCACCAGCTGGTGATGGAGGTGCAACAAGCCCTGGTAGAGCAGGGGATCCCGGCTCGCCGTCATGTCGAAGGGGCGAAACGCGTTGCCGAGGCCAGCCTCTTCCTGCTGGCTGCGCAGCCAGTCGGTATCGAGGTAGAACATCAGATAGGACCAGGGTTGGTCGGCAATGGGGTTGCAGGCGTGCACCTCTTCCGGGTTCATCAGCACCAGGGAGCCTGGGCCGACCTCCTGCCTGCTGCGCTGATTGAGGTAGTGGCTGTGGCCGCCGGTGATGGCACCGATGGAGAAGTGGGGGTGGCTGTGCTTGTCGTAGCAGACGTGGCGGCCATCCTGCACCGCCCGCGCCTCGATGAAGGGCAGGGCAGGGTCGTGCCAGAAACTGTGGTGATCCGGCATTGCCCCTGTCCTGCTCATGATCAGCCGCCGAGATAGGCCTGGCGCACTGCCGGGTTGGCGAGCAGGGCCGCCCCCGTGTCTTGCAGCACCACCCGGCCGTTTTCCAGCACATAGCCGCGATCCGCCAGTTTGAGCGCCTGGTTCGCGTTCTGCTCCACCAGGAAGATGGTCATCCCCTTCTGGCGCAGCTGCTCTATGGTGTCGAAGATCTGCTGGATGATGATGGGGGCCAACCCCAGGGAGGGCTCGTCCAGCAGCAGCAGGCGCGGCTTGCTCATCAGGGCGCGACCGATGGCCAGCATCTGCTGTTCGCCGCCGGACATGGTGCCAGCGCGCTGCTCCAGCCGCTCGTGCAGGCGCGGGAACAGGGTGAATACCTGATCCAGCAGGCCGTGTTGCTCGGCCTTGTCGACGAAGAAGGCCCCCATCAGCAGGTTCTCCTGCACCGTCAGGCGGGCGAAGATGCGGCGCCCCTCCGGCACCACGGCGATGTCCTTGCGCATGATGCGGGCCGTGCTGAGGGTGTTGATCTGTTCCCCCTCGAACCAGATGCTGCCGCTGCTGGGCTTGGGTTCGCCGCACAGTGTCATCAGCAAGGTGGTCTTGCCGGCGCCGTTGGCGCCGATCAGGGTGACGATTTCCCCCTCTTTTACTTCGACGCTGACGTCGTGCAGCGCCTGGATCTTGCCGTAGTGGGTCGATACGTTGCGAAGTTCTAACATTTTTTTGTCCTTACGACTCGCCCAGATAGGCCTTGATCACGGCCGGATTGTTGCGGATTTCATCCGGCTTGCCGTGGGCCAGCGGGGTGCCCTGGTTCACCACGAAGATGCGGTTGGAGATCTCCATCACCAGCTTCATGTCGTGCTCGATGAGCAACACGGAGACGCCAAACTCATCCCTCAGGTTGGAGATGAGTTCGTTGAGCTCGTCGGTCTCGTGCGGGTTGAGACCGGCGGCTGGCTCGTCCAGCATCAGCAGCTCGGGCCGGGTCGCCATGCAGCGGGCGATCTCGAGACGGCGCTGCTGGCCATAGGCCAGGTTGCCGGCGGGGCGGTTCGCGAGATCCTTGAGACCCACCTTCTCCAGCCAGAAGGCGGACTGCTCCAGCCCCTCTTTCTCGGCGCGGCGGAAGCTCGGGGTCTTGAACAGGCCGGCGATGAAGCCGGTATTGAGATGCCTGTGCTGGGCCACCAGCAGGTTCTCCACCGCCGTCATCTCCTTGAACAGGCGCACGTGCTGGAAGGTGCGCACTATGCCCTTGCGGGCGATGAGGTGGCCGGGCAGCCCCTGGATCTCCTCGCCACGGTAGCGGATGGTACCGCCGGTAGGGCGGTAGAAACCGGTCAGGCAGTTGAAGATGGTGGTCTTGCCCGCCCCGTTGGGGCCTATGATGGAGATCACCTCGCCCTTGTCCACATCCAGCTTGACGCCGTTGACCGCCAGCAGGCCGCCGAAGCGCATCGACAGGTCAGAGACGTCGAGCAATTTGTTGTTGGTATTGTTCAGCTTGCTCATTTGCGCAGCTCCATATGGGGTCGGCTCATGGGCAGCAGTCCCTGCGGCCGCCAAATCATCATGAACACCATCAAGAGGCCGAACATCAGCATGCGGTACTCGTTGAACTCACGGGCCAGCTCAGGCAGCACCGTCATGACGATGGCTGCCAGTACCACCCCGATCTGGGAGCCCATGCCCCCCAGCACCACAATCGCAAGGACGATGGCCGACTCGATGAAGACGAAGGACTCCGGACTGATGAAGCCCTGGCGCGAGGCGAAGAAGCTGCCGGCGAAGCCCGCGAAGCAGGCGCCTATGGTGAAGGCGGTCAGCTTGATGATGGTGGGGTTGAGCCCCAGTGACTTGCAGGCGATCTCGTCTTCCCGCAGCGCCTCCCAGGCACGGCCGAGCGGCATGCGCAGCAGGCGGTTGATGACGAACAGGGTCGCCACCACCAGCACCAGCGCCATCAGGTAGAGGAAGATCACCTTGTGGTTCGCGTTGTAGGCGATGCCGAAGAACTCGTGGAAGGTCTCGAAGCCCCCGTCCTTGACGGTACGGTTGAACTCCAGGCCGCCCAGGGTCGGCTTGGGAATGCCGGAGATCCCGTTCGGGCCGCCGGTCAGAGTGGTCATGTTGTTGAGCAGGATGCGGATGATCTCACCAAAGCCCAGGGTGACGATGGCCAGATAGTCCCCCCGCAGCCGCAACACCGGGAAGCCGAGCAGGAAGCCGAAGGTGGCCGCCATCAGGCCGGCGATGGGCAGGCACTCCCAGAAGCTCAGGCCGAAGTAGGTATTGAGCAGGGCGTAGCTGTAGGCGCCGACCGCGTAGAAGCCGACGTAACCGAGATCCAGCAGGCCGGCGAGGCCCACCACCACGTTCAGGCCCAGGCCCAGCATGATATAGATGAGGGCCAGGGTGGCCAGATCGATGGCACCGCGCGAGGCCATGAAGGGCCAGCTGACCGCAAACAGCAGCACCAGGATGGCGGTGATGTTATAGAGCTTGGGCGCCTCCTCCGGGCTCGGCAGTACCAGCTTGGTGAAGCCGACGGAGAAGCCGCTGATGGAAGCCTGGAACAGGCGACTGATTTGGCCGCGCATCAGCTGGAACCAGAACACCAGGGCGGCGCCCCCCAGCAGCCAGGCCAGGGAGACATCGAGCCGGCTTACTACCAGCAGGCGGGAGCCATCGGTCTCCAGCTTGAAGCCGAGCAGCCAGAAGGAGAGCACCAGCAGCATCAGGCTGGCGATGCAGGCATGGATAAATTGTTTTTTCATACCTTCTCGACCTCCGGGCGACCCAGAATGCCGGTGGGCATAAACAGCAACACGAAGATGAGCAGGGCGAAGGCCATCACATCCTTGTACTCGGTACTGAGGTAACCGGCGGTGAGCGCCTCGACCACGCCGAGCAACAGGCCGCCGATCACGGCGCCAGGAATGCTGCCGATGCCGCCCAATACCGCTGCCGTAAACGCCTTGAGACCGGCCATGAAGCCGAGATAGGGGTTGATGACGCCGTAATACATGCCGAGCAGCACGCCCGCGACGGCAGCCAGGGCCGCCCCCAGCACGAAGGTGATGGAGATGACCACATGGGTATCTATGCCCAGCAGATTGGCCATCTTGATGTCTTCCGAACAGGCGCGGCAGGCGCGGCCCATGCGGGATCGGTTGATGAACTGGGTCAGCGCCAGCATGGTGATGAAGGTCACCACGAAGATGATGAGCTGCATGTAGGAGAGACTGGCCTGGAAGCCGTCCTCACCACCCAGGGTCCAGCCCCCGGAGATCAGGGTGGGCATGGCGATATCGCGCGAGCCCTGTGCCATCCGCATCATGTTCTGCAGGAAGATCGACATGCCGATGGCGGAGATGAGGGGGATGAGGCGGTTGCCGCCCCGCAGTGGACGATAGGCCACCCGCTCTATGGACCAGCCATAGCTGCCGGTGATGATGATGCTCACCAGGAATGCGCCGCCCAGCAGCAGCACAGTGCTGTCGATGCCCATCATCGTGAGCCCCGCCATCACCATGAAGGCGACATAGGAACCGATCATGTAGACCTCGCCGTGGGCGAAGTTGATCATGCCGATGATGCCGTAGACCATGGTGTAGCCGATGGCGATCAACGCATAGGTGCTGCCTATGGTCAATCCGTTCAGCAACTGCTGAACCAGATAAAGAAGGTGTTCGGACATACCGCGTTCCCTGTACTTGCCCGCAAAGAAAGGAGGGGTGACTCATGTCACCCCGACCGGCAGATTATTTGACTTGAGTAGAGGTACCGTCGGCGTGCCACTGGAAGACACCGAATTCGAAGCCCTTGAGGTCACCGTTCGGTGCCCAGCTCAGGGGGCCCATGACGGTGTCGACCGGTGCGGCCTTGATGGCGGCAGCCACGGCAGCCGGATCATCCTCGCCCGCCTTGGCGATGCCGGCCGCCAGGGTCTGTACCGCTGCATAGGTGGTCCAGACGAAGGGACCTGAAGAGTCCTGACCCTTGGCCTTGAACGCTTCTACGATGGAGGCGTTGGCAGGCAGCAGATCGTACTTGTTCGGCAGGGTGACCAGCAGGCCTTCGGACGCAGGGCCGCCGATGGCGGAGATGTCCTTGTTACCCACCCCTTCCGGACCCATGAACTTGGCCTTCAGACCCTTCTCGCCGGCCTGGCGCAGGATTAGCCCCAGTTCCGGATGGTAGCCGCCGTAGTAGACGAAATCGACGTTCTCTTTCTGCAGCTTGGCGATCAGGGCGGAGAAGTCCTTGTCCCCGGCGGTGATGCCTTCAAAGGCCACTACCTTGACGCCCGCCTTGTCCAGCGCCGCCTTGACGCTGGAGGCGATGCCTTCACCGTACTGCTTCTTGTCGTGGATGACGGCCACGCGCTGGGGTTTGACCTGCTCGATGATGTACTTGGCGGCGGTCGGGCCCTGGTCGCTGTCCAGACCGATGGTGCGCATGGTCAGCTGGTAGCCACGCTCGGTGATCTTGGGGTTGGTGGACGCCGGGGTCACCATCAGCACGCCTTCATCTTCATAGATGTCGGAGGCGGGCAGGGTGTTGTCTGAGCAGAGGTGGCCGACCACGAACTTGACGCCGTCGTTGATCACCTTGTTGGCGATGGCCACGGCCTGCTTGGGATCGCAGGCGTCGTCATAGATGACGGCTTCGATCTGCTTGCCCTTGATGCCGCCCGCCTTGTTGATCTGCTCGACCGCCATCTTGCCACCGGTGAACTGCATGTCACCGTACTGGGCGACCGGGCCGGTCAGGGGGCCGGCGATGCCGATCTTGATGGTATCGGCCGCATTGGCCATGGAGACTGATCCAAACAGAGCCAAAGAAACCGCTGCCCTGACTGCCATTTTGCTCAAGTTATTCATTGATTCGTCCCTTAATCAGTGGATTGTTTCATTTTCCGTGTGTCATTCCGAGCCTGTGTCCCGCCAGCCCGGCAATAGATAAGGTTCTATCATTCCTCGCCGTGCAATAACAAGATGTTAAAGATACTAACCATGCGGGGGTGGCAAGCCATTTTATGAAACAAATGCCCTGCCGTTTCACTATTGGTAGAGTTTAATTTTGTTTTTGTCGGTTAACATCTTCACAACAAGAGGTGTGTGCGGAAAAAATCAGAGTAAAAAACTGACGATATTTCATTCTGCGCCCGCTCTCATTTTGACCAAATTCCGTTTGCGCAAAAAGAAATGACCGCCTAGATTAGCCAAGATTGACAATTCACTGGCAGCTCTCGTTAAAACCAAGCCTTTATTCGGGAAATCTGCTACTGTTCCGCCTTTGTTATTCAGGAGACAGAGATGGCCACTATCAAGGATGTCGCCTCCCGGGCAGGCGTATCCATCTCCACCGTCTCACATGTACTCAATCACACCCGTCGGGTCAGCGAAGATGCAACCCAGAAAGTGCTTGAGGCGGTGGCAGAACTCAACTACGCGCCCAATTCGGTAGCGCGCAGCCTCAAGATCAATTCAACCAAGACCATCGGCATGCTGGTCACCACCAGTGCCAACCCCTTCTTCGCGGAAGTGGTGCAAGGGGTAGAAGCCTACTGCTTCGAGCAGGGTTATAGCCTGATCCTGTGCAACACCGAGAACCAGCCCCCCCGTCAGCAGCATTATCTGCGCATGTTGATGGAGAAGCGGGTCGACGGCTTGCTGGTGCTGGGGACCGACATCGACACCCCGCTGCGCGACATGCTGCGCATCCACAAGAACGTGCCTCAAGTGGTGCTGGACTGGGGAACCGAGTGTGATTTTGCCAACGTCATCAACGACAACGCCCGCATCGGTGCGCGCCTGGCCGTGCGCCATCTGCTGGAGCAAGGTCACACCAGCATCGTCTGCATCACGGGCCAGATCGACAAGCCGACCACCCAGCAGCGGCTGGACGGGGTGCGTGACGCCCTGGGCGAGCAGGGGCTGACCCTGAAGGATGAGCAGATCTTCGAAGGGGATTACGAGAGCCAGAGCGGCTACGATGCCATGCAGCGGATCCTGGCCCTCACGCCTCGCCCGACGGCGGTGTTTGCCTTTGACGATCCCATGGCCATCGGTGCCATCTGCGCCGCTTGGGAAGCCGGAGTCAAGGTGCCTGACGACATCTCCATGATCGGCTACGACGACGTGGAGATGGCGCGCTTCTCCAGCCCGCCGCTCACCACCATTCGCCACCCCAAGGCCGAGCTCGGCCTGCTGGCGGTGCAGCAACTGGTGAGCCGGATCCGCAACAAGGCGTTGGAAGTCGAGTCCATGACGGTCCAGCCCGAGCTGATCGTTCGCCGCTCGGTCAAGTCCCTGCGCTGATCGCCACTGCGGTTGCCCCCAAACCCCCTCCATCGCGAGGGGTTTTTTGTTTATGGGGCTCGGCTCAGTGCTTCAGTGTCTCAGGGCTTGAGGCCGAGCCGTTTGGCGAGCCGGTGCAGGTTGCCGCCGTCCAGCTCCAGTGCCCGGGCGGTGGCGGCCCAGTTGCCCTGGTGGGCCGCCACCGCCCGGGC
>NZ_CDBZ01000110.1 GCF_000819985.1 Aeromonas media
TTGTTCGCACCTTCCCTAGCCCAGATATCATCGATATTACTACCGACTCCATAGTGCCATTGAACCGGCTGTGATACTGACGGACCAGCACAGGCCATTAAGGAAAAGCAGAACAACACTACCGCAATACATTGTTTCATCATGCCTCCTGATTACCGATCAAGCGGCGACGTTCTTTGCTCACCGACTCCTCGTACTTATTGGTATTGGCTGGATTAGCAATACCTTGATTGCTGGCACTATGATGCAAATAGTCACGGCGTAATTCCCGATAGCTTTCCGGGAGTAACTGATGAGCCAGACTCTTGGCCACCCCCTGTTCTATTGCTGCTTGAGCCCAATGTTGATCTAACGCCTCTAAATCAAAAACCGGCTTCTTAGCAGAAAGGGGCTCAAGTTGAAATGCTCTTTCTTTACCAATCCATTCTTTGAATGGCACCCCAACAGCCCTCGCGGATTCAACCATTAGATGAAGGGGGATACGGGAGTACTCTCCTTCTACTACACGATTCATCACCACCTCGACATACACAGCTTTTTTCGGCCAAGGATTATCTTTTCCTCGAGTTCGTCGAAATGAGTAAGTGATCAAGCTAATAGCTCCAAGAGGAGGCGTTGCCCCCCGTGGAAAACTGAGATTGATTCGTTCAACCCAGCCCTGTGAAACCTTTTCATCGGCATAGGCTCGCGCCTGCTGATAGGCTCGACTTGTGGAATCCTGAGTCTGCACATCTTCTTCACTCATAAAGCGTTCCAACTCGATACATTCAGTCAAAGCCGGTGTGCTATTGGGATTACCCAAACTCCAACGGCTGTAATAACCGCCGCCGATGTCGGAGTGCGCACCAGGCAGTGCCAGCTCGGTAAAGTGCGGTGCAATGCTGGTGCCTGCCGCATCAGGGGTAATACGCGAAAGTGGAAAGTGTTTGCGCACCTCATCCAGCGCGGTGAGATGTACAACCCGCTCGGCACTCTCAGCATTCAAACGGATATTGACCCTGGGATTAAAGGAGGATTTGACCGTATCAAACAGGCCGACAAACGCGATTCGGACATCATCCCGGCTGGCCCAGTCAAATCCAGCCTTCAGCCGAATAGCGGGATCACTTGCCACCGCCTTGACAAGAGGATGATCGGCTTTCTGATCGATTACATTGACAAAATGGCGAGCTGCCGCAGCCCCCCGGCTAAAACCAAATACATCAAACACTATCCGGTGAATGCACCCCACCTTAAGTAGAATCTGTTTCAAATCAGTAGCAATCGCTTGTGCAATTTTATGTTCGCACGCCTCCGCCACCTTACCAATGATCGAGGTGTTTTCACCGCTTAAGTCGAGATCCAACCCTTGGGTCACTGTATCATCGGAACGATATTCCTTTCCCTCTTTACCGGTCACCGGGTCACGAGTACCAATACCACTGATGTAAGCACCTGCACTTAAGGTTCTTTCCCCCCGAAGGTACAAGAGACTAAGCTTGCCCACGTTGGTTACATCATTGGCTGAACTGCCGTCCACTGGTCGAAGCCCCATCTGACAACCGCGTAACTCTTTCTCTCGTTGAGCTGGATCAGCGCATGTCTCAAGCAACCACTGTTCCACTTTCTTCAAACCATTCTCAGCATTGTGGGTGTTGTTGCCGGTGCCATCGAAAAATACACCGATACGTAGAGTGGTGAGCTGATAGCCCTTCACCTCAATCACATAGGAGTGTTTGGTGAAAAAGCGGGGAGGCTGAGCCTGCCCTGCCTGATGTTCTTTCGGTAGTGGCTGCTCTGGTTCAGTGAGGCAGAGGTCGCCGGTGGTCACCTTGATATGCTCTCGTTTGACGTCGCAGTGCCCGAAGAGTTTGTCGGTATAAGCGGGTACCTGTGTGGCCTCACCCTCCTTGAGGACCTCACGGGACTGCGCCGCCTTGAGCCAGGCTGGCGTCTCGATTTTTACTGTCACCGGGCCAACTGCAAAACCTCGCACCAAGGTGGGCCCATCCTTAAGGGTGACCGTCTCTGACTTGCCTGTTTCGTCAGTCAAAGTCGCCTTGAGCCCCTTGAACGAGCAATTGTGCTCATCACGAACATCGATCTCTATCCAGTTTTCGTAACGCTCGCAAGGGATACAGTGGGGATCTGCCACCATCAGAATACTCCTGTCAATTCGTGATGTTTGTTCAGCCAGTTGGCTACCTGAACCAGTTCATCGTCGGTCAGCATCAATGGCCCCCGTATCTCTTCAAGAACCAGATTGGCCTGCAAGGCCAAGGCGCCAGCCACCACACCATCGCGCACATCCTCTTGCAGCCCATCCTGATTGGCCTGTTTGAGTGTGGTTAAAATGGTCCCGGCCGGGTCAGGATGGCGCTCCATCATAGCCGTCATGGTCTGCCATAACCGCCGCCGCAAGATGTAGGCATGACGGTTCTCGTCGTAAAGTCCAACCAGATGATGAGACCGGATATGAAACCAGGGGGTTTGCAATGCGGGTTGGAACCGGGCATGAGGTGTGCGAGAGAAGGCCTTGCCATGGATCCAGAGCCCGGAACAGGGCCCCAGCACACTATCGCGTTCATCAGGGGTCATGGCGCTGAGCATAGGCAGAAAAACACGCGGGTCAGAGAAACGAAGCCAGACTGCTTCTCCCTCGCGTATCGCTTCTATCAGGCTCTGCCAATGACGACGAATCAGCTCCACTGATTGGTCACTGATCAGGTAGAAGCCGTTCAGGACAGGATTAGCAGTCATGAACTCAGTGGAAGGTGCAGGTAACAACCAGGGCCCCAACGCAGACTGCTCATCGAAAGCGGTGCCGGCAAAAAGTGGATTTGCATTCTCTCCGTCATATGTATAGAAATCTGCCACGGCTGACGCTGCTAGCGCTCCATCGATGACGGCATATATTTCACCCGCTTTCTTGCCAGCGAGCCAATCAGATAACGTCATAGTACGGATACCTCGATCAGTCGCTTGATCCTGCTGCGGTTATCCGATGCATTGTCAGAGGTTGGAATTGTATTGAGCAAGGTATCGAAATCGCCGCTCATGGAGGAAACCACCCGATCGACCCTTAGCCTAGTCTGCGTCGGAAACAGCATCTCAGCTTCCCCCTTGAAGTGAGCAGCGTCTCCCAGCAGACGGCCACCATGACCGGCAGGCAGGCGGATCCTCAACAAGGTATCGTTGACCCAGGCCTTTTCCGGTGAGGTACTCATGAATCCTGGCTCAACAACGATATTGCCCACCCCTGTGAACTGCTCTTTCAAGGCTGCAAGCTCCGGCTTGTCCAGCGCCAACCCCCGGTAGACGAAAGACAAACCGGGTGAGGCCGGCAATTTCGCCAGACCAGCCTCCACATCGGCAACATAGGCCTTCATTGCCTGGTCAAACTCACTCGCGGATGTCGGCTCATCATTCAAATAGCTGCGACTAAGCAGGGTATCGATGGCCTCTCGCTGCTTGTAGGGGTGATCACGCAAATAGTTATTGAGCAATGTGTACCCCTGCGCCGAATAGTATCTGAGCGCTTCATCCGCTTTGGATATCTCTACCGTCGCCCACTTCTTTGCCGGCTTTTTGCCCTCCCCTTTGGCCGCAACGGGTGGCGGCGGCGGTGGCATCGATGGCCCTCCGGCAAGCTGGGGTGGCGCGGGTGGTGGCACTGGTGGCCCCCCGGCAAACTGGGGT
>NZ_CDBZ01000111.1 GCF_000819985.1 Aeromonas media
ATAACGCCTTAAATGGCGAAGAAACGGTCTAAATAGGCTGATTCAAGGCATTTACGGGAGAAAAAATCGGCTCAAACATGAAGAAATGAAATGACTGAGTCAGCCGAGAAGAATTTCCCCGCTTATTCGCACCTTCCCAAGGCTGCAGAGGAGCTTGGCTTGACCACATCAGCCATAAGTTATGCAATCAAGCGAATGGAAACTGGACTCGATGCAGTACTTTTTACCCGCAATACTCGCAGCATTGAGCTCACTGAATCAGGACGTTATTTTTTCCGCAAAGCGACCGATCTACTCAACGACATTCACGCAATCAAGCGCAGCATCGATGCCATCGCCCAAGGTATCGAAACACGAGTGCGCATCTGTATAAATCAGTTGCTGTACACCCCACAGCACACAGCACGGTTGTTGCAGGTGTTGAAAAAAAAGTTTCCCACCTGTCAGTTCGCAGTGACAACCGAAGTCTATAACGGCGTCTGGGACGCCATAATCAATAATCAGGTCAACATCGCCATCGGCGCCCCGGGTACGTTACTGGACGGTGGCGGTATTGACTACATGGAGATTGGCGCTATTCGCTGGGAATTTGCTATCACGCCGGATCATCCGCTGGCCTTTATACCTGAACCCATCCCTGAGAGTCATCTAAGGCTGTATCCGAACATCATGGTAGAGGATACGGCGCACAACATGAATAAGAAGGTGGGCTGGCTGCTACATGGCCAGGAGTCAATTCTGGTCCCTGATTTCAGTACCAAGTACCAGTGCCACATTCTTGGCGAGGGCATCGGTTTTTTACCGGATTACATGGTTCGTGAGGCGATGAAAGAAAATCTGCTGGTGATCCGCCGGATCAATAACCCACGCCAGGATTCGCGCATGTTGCTGGCCATCCAACACTCAGCAACTGGCCAAGTAGCTCAATGGATCAAACATGAATTTCGCCCCGACGGTTTATTAACCCATATTTATCAAGATCTGCTGACATAGCTCCCCGCGAGCCCTCAGAAGGGCTACGACTGAGTGACAAGTTATCCAATTTAAGGATGAATAGCCTTGAGTTTCGTAGAAACTGGACTGACCCCCCGGCGTTGAGTCAGGGGCTCCTTGCACAGTATCTCGCCACTTGGTTCACCCTATGCAAAAACATGCCAGAAACTGGGGCTGCAAGGTTGACACCCCAGTCCAGAAAGGGTTTAATGCGCGCCGTTGCCCAGATAGCTCAGTCGGTAGAGCAGGGGATTGAAAATCCCCATGACAGTTTCCATGTCACAGGTCTGGACAGCACACCCTACAAGGCTTCGCTTTCAATGCGAGGCCTTTTTGTTATGCGTCTCTGGTCAATCTCTGGCAAGGTTGCTCACCGAGCTCGGGATTAATAATCCCCGGACCTCGGATCCGCTGCTTCATCTGACAACAGATAGCAAAGTACGCCCCCCATCCCCTGCAATGAGCTCCACCACCTACGAACAGTACGTTCCCTCCCTGTGGATCCTTTCGTTATGCCGGTTTTCTCGTGAGCCAAATCCCCGCTATCGCAGAGGGGCTGGTTTGGGCAAGCCTGCTGTCGCTGGTGATGAAGTGGCGATTCATACTTTCTTAAGGTTTTGTGCATGAACCAACACTACATACTGGATGTGGCCCTGCGTGAAGGGATGCTTCCCGGACCATCATGGAAGATGCAGTGGAACACATGGTCCTCATTGAGTTATGTACCGAATCTTGTTAGCGTTAATCCATTCTGTTTACATAGATATAGAGTAGGCATAAGGAGCCAATGATATGGCATTTATCAAGATGGCAACTCGTTTTGGTACGCAGAGTTTTTACAGTAATGGCCAATTAATTGGCTTAACTGGTCCGAATGCATATGGTATGGGCAGTGTTACTTATGCGCCTTTTGAAGCATCCCCGGTTGAGCGAACAATGGAACATCAGGACGGAACCTCTTCCCATTTTGATGGACAAGGACATATGACCGGTACCAGTTATCAAGATCAACTAGGTAATAGCCATTTTTTGGGGAGCGATGGTCACGCTATACATTCATACGACACTTCACTAGGTGTCAATATGTTTGATGATCATGGATTGGTTAAAAGCATTATTGGTGAAAGTGGGCTAGCGCACGAACTTGCAAAGGCTTATATGTCCGGGGAAATTGAATTTAGCCAAGGCTTGTCCGATATCATCATATAGGGAATATATTCTATGGATGTTCTACAACGTATTCATGCATCGACATATACACTATTAACAGAACGCAGCCGTTCCTTTATCGATGAAGCTGATACGATGAATGTTGCTCGAGCCCCACTTGATTGCATTCAGTTAATATCACATTTTATTGACGATGACAGAGGGGTTTTTTCTGAATTTGAATCTCTCTTTCCAGTCTGTTCTTTCGATGCTGCCGCTATTATTTTTCAAAAAATTATTGATGGTAATGAAATAACAAACGCAGTTAAACATGCTAGCTACGGCTTTAATATGGTGAATAACCCATTGAGGCTGATGGCAAGAGTTGCGGTAAAACAGATTGAGGATTCTAACGAGTACTTGAGGACTAGGCCGATTATACAACGTGACGGCCTTCCGATCGTATTGGCTGCCATCGATGAGATGCTAAATCGTGGTATTAGCGATGAAGCTATCAACAATGCTATTTATTGTGCACATGCATACACGAATGGTTATATCGATGAGCAAGGCTTGTTATGCAATAATCATGATGAAGAGTCTTTTGAAATATTCTTAGAACAATTTGACTCTTTGGTAAAGTATAACTGGTCATCAGGTGGCGTAGTCGGAAAACTTGATACTACAGAGGCTAGAATTGGCAAAACTGTAGGTGGGGTAGGCGGAGCATTAGCTGGGGCAAAATTGGGGGCTGTAATTGGTTCTGTAGTACCAGGGCCAGGTACAGTGCTTGGTGCCGCAGTCGGAGGGGCCATGGGCAACTTTTTAGGAAAATCATTTGGAGAAGGCGCTGGGGTTCAATATAAAGACGAAAATAAGGGTGATGAAGTTAACCTGATGATAAAAGATGTTCGTAGTGCTCTAAAAAAATGGTTTTGAATGGCGAAAGTGAGTTGATAACTAATGATCTGATGGATGTTGTAATGTAACAACTTAATAGTGAATTCGTCCATCCAGATGGCCAAGAAATCACATTACACCAAGGCTGAGTTGTGATCTTGCGCCTGTGCTCATCTCACGCTCTGGGCGGCCAGGCTTGCGGGCTTCATGGGGGTAGGTGAGCTGAAACACGTGTGGACAGGCTGGGCAGCGATAGCGAACATGACCGGTAGGGGTCTTACCATGGCGATATACGTGGTAAGAGTTGCAACGAGGATAGCAAACGGTGATGGATGCAATGAACTAGAGGGGCTCAAAAGAACTCGCCATACTATTTCAACCGATCGGAGGCATCACCTAGGTACGTTTATGATTGTACGATCACGGTTTTCACATTAGTTCTAATGTAATATCATTGCTAGTAATTCATCCCGTATATTAGTATCGAGTTATGCCTACGCCAAATAATAAAATTATTGCAAAGCTTATGTGAGCGTTTTAATTCCTTGGGAAAAACATATAAAATACCTAGAGCCTAAGGGAATATTTGACATTCGCAGTAAGGAATTTTTAAAATTTAAAAGAGCTGCAAGTTTGGCCATTAGGTCTGTCGATAATTCTACTGGTGCACACGAAACTATATTGGCACATTTAACTTCTCAACTTCCCCCTCAAAACATAGTAATTGTTTTGAAGGGTGATTTATCCATTGCTCGTTGTATATTTAGACACCTTAGAAACTCCATTGCCCATGGAAATATAGAGGCTATAAAGATTAAAAACAATAATTATTTAAAATTCATTGACATAAACCCTAGGAATGAAAATCATAATTTCATTATGATATTAAGAGCGCGTAATTTGGAACACTTTATTTCAGCACTGATGACTACGATCAAGGAATCACCATTAGCATTCATCGATGCCACGTAACTAAACATACCACATTTCACAGGGATTATATGCCACCAAAAGGTAGCGGGATTACAACAGCTGAATTTATTTCTAAATGCAAGCTAACACACGGCAATAAATACATCTATGATAAGACTGTATACACTGGGGCAAATAACAAGATAATTATTATTTGCCCTGAGCATGGTGAATTTGAAATGAGAGCTAGCGCTCACGCTGGCAAACAAAAGCAGGGCTGTAAAGCCTGCGGCGGGCGACCAGATATAACAACTGAAATTTTTATAAAAAAATCCAAAGAAAAATTCAAATCAAGATTTCAATACGATAAAGTAAACTATATAAATGCTTACACACACGTCACAATAACCTGCCCTATGCATGGTGATTTTTCAATAATTCCAAACAACCATTTGTATGGAAATGGTGGTTGTAAAACATGTTCAGGACGTCCTGATATTACAAATGAGCAATATATTCAGCGATTGAAAGATAAATTTGGAGATATTTACGATTACTCATTTGTCAATTATACTGGCGCCTTTAATGAAGTGACTATCGTTTGTCCCACTCATGGAGAATTTAAAAAACTGGCTTCTCAGGTGTTGCTTTCTGAAGGTTGCCCTGGGTGCTTAAAATTCACACAGGATGATTTTTTAGCAAAGGCGAAAAGCACTCACGGCAATTTATACGACTACTCTGCCGTCAAATACATTAATACTAGAGATTATATAACTATAATTTGTCGTGAGCATGGGCCTTTCGAGCAAACTCCTAATAGACATCTTGATGGAAGAGGTTGCCCATCTTGTGGAGTAGTGAGTAATCTTCTTGCCAATAGATCACCAGATGATTCCTGCATTGTATATTACTTGAAGATTTCATATAAGGGGCATTTTTTTTGGAAAATTGGAATTACAACCAAAACCATTGATGTTAGATATAGGCTGCTTGAAAAAGATCATGCACTAATTGCTGACTCACAACAAATTACTACCACTGTTAAGATGGCTTTGAAGATTGAACATGAATTTATAAGGGTGTTTGGTGAACACCTTGAGTACAGGGGGCATATTCTTAAGAATGCGAAGGGCGGTACTGAGTGTTTTGGCGTCGATGTACTAGCATCAAAAAACATAACGCTTGCCGAATTTTCCAAAGCAATAGAGGATACATATGCATAATGTATGCTTTGTAAAAATACCTCTAAATTCTTTACAAGACAAAATTCTTGCTCACACAATTGAAATTGTTAGAGGAAGAGTTCTACACACTCAGCCTAAACGGCTTGAATGGCTTGCAGCAAGAAGATTGGAAAGTGCTATTGATGTAGCTGATGCAGATTGAAGTAATCCCCCCAGAAAAACTGGGGGGCATAAGTAGAGTTTTCTCGTGCTTTGAATACAACGGCTAGACAAAAATATCAAACCTCGAAAGGGATCAAGTAAGTTTGAGATAGTGGTTGCTCAGATATTAATAGCCTAAAAATGAGTTAGCTATTAGATGCCAAATAATTCCAAGCTCGCCACCTATGACAGTTTATTGATATCATTCAAGAAACTTTTCAACGATGATAGTCGCTCAAATAACCTGTTATAATCATCTCTACCAACATCAAGCATCGAATATGAATCTAGATGGGAGAAGTAAATAGGATATCGAAGGTTGTTATGAAGGTGGTTGTATTTAGTATCCCCTAATACATAATCTGACAATTGCTTTAATACTTGCTGCTGAATGACAGGGTCCGAGCTGATGACTTTGACAAGAAATTCAACCGCAGAATCCAATGAATGAGTTCTATTCTCCTCTCTAAAGAAACCCAGCTTGGGGTTAACAATTCCAAATATCTTGGCCCTTATATACTTCTCCATAGCCTGGATAATGAAATAACATGCCTGCCTATAACATTCAACCTGAGATAATTTCTCTGCTGCGATCTCATCCGATCTGGCTAGAGAAAAATACTCTTGTGAAGCGTTGACTTTTTTCCTAAAGCTCCCAATCCTCATACTTAAACTCTCGAAGATAAAACGTATCAACCAATATAACTATAACTCTCGCATCGAAACTTAGAAATAATAATTTATCAAAAAACCTTGCTCGCTCACAAAGATAATTCATCCCGCATCCACTATTGACTATAGTGGTTTTTTAACCCCTAGCGTTGAACTCTAGGGGTTATTTCTTTAAGGGAAGGTGCGAATAAGTCATATGGCACGAGAGCATTTACTGGTAACCCATTGATATTAAATGACTAAAATTTTCATTTTTTGTTCGTGGGATACTTGTTCGCACTTTCCTAAGGTCTCTGTAGAGAAACTTTAGCTAGTCGTTTCTTCGCTCTCACACATTGGAATAATTTCCGACAGGTTCTTAACTCTTCAGGATGTCGCTTCGGATAACTCATGATGGCAGGGATTAGCTCCGGGATTGTGCGCACAATCAATCGCCCTAACTGCACCTTCTCCGTGCGAGTTGCCAGCCGCTGTTTGAGTTTGTATGCGTAGAATCGGTCTCCAATACGGACATCATCCAACTCAGCACCAAATATAGATCTCAATGCACGATTAATCCTCTCCTCAAATGAATTCAAATCGAACTTTTCACGATGATCACGACTTACGAGCTCATTGACATGATAAACGTTTGTTTTATTGACAATCAGGTTTAATAAATTAATCATGTTTATCTCCTTTCAAGATACGAGTAGTGGTTCCCCATACCTGATCAACAATATCTTCATTCACCTATCAACGCAGTGCTCATGTTGTCATCGTCAGTTATAATCTACGACTCCAGTTCAAGAATGTAAATAGGCTTTCTCAATTATTAATTCTCACCCATGTATTCTCGCGCGCACGAGAATAACTCCATGTGAAATATATGCGATTGACATATTAAAAATATACCAACTGCCGAATCATCTATCAATTTAAACATATATAAATCCTTTGATATCCAATAGCCATTTCGGCTATTAAAATTCAAAGGAGAGATATCCATGTCTGAACTTTCATTATTCGATGCCATTGGCGAAGGCAAAAACGCGACTCAGGATTATCTGGATACCCTGTCGCAGGCACTACTGCGCCATCATCAACTGGTCAAAGCTATCCGCATCCACGGTCGTTATGTACCGGAATCGTTGCCAATGCCCGGTCTGCCGGTACTGGTTGCCATCTTCAGTCACACCAATACCTACACCTTGCACCAACTGCCCTCGACTCAGATAGGGCAGTTGGTGCTGTCGATTGCTCGCTTCTCCGGTCAGGCCACCCATGACCTGGACAACGGCATCTTTGAAGAGGTGTGGGACATGGGGGACAGCAGCTTCACCACGGACAGTGCCGAGCAAGCCGTCTACTGGTTGCCGTTACCGGAGCGCTGGATTGCTCTGGAGGGCACACAAGTGGCGCTGCATGATAAAGACCATCCGGTGTTCAAGTTGCTCAACGTCACCGCCAAAGACGCCGGTCCGGTCCTGGATATCTGCGATGGCGTGGTCAGTCTGGCTCTAGAGTCAGAGTGGGATGGGGAGTGGGCCGCATGACCGAGATCAACCGCTCCTCACTACTCGCCAAGCTCAAGCATATCAAGGGCATGAAGCTGCTGGTTGAGCAGGCCGTCTTGCTCTACCTGTTGATGGCCGACGAGCAGACGCCTGTGTGGGTCAAGACCATCGTGGTCAGCGCACTCGCCTATTTGCTCTGTCCGGTCGATGCCGTACCGGACTTTATCCCCGGCGTCGGTCTCACCGATGACCTGGGGGTCATCAGCGGCGCCATTGCTTCGTTAGGCAGTCATATCCATCAAGGTCATCGCAGCAAAGCGGCTGACTTCTTCAAGTAATCCCTTCAGAAGGAATTTCATCATGGCTAAAGCCACACAACCGGCAGCGTCGGCTGCTCCGGTCTGGACTGTTATTAAATCTGCCAAGGCCCCGAAGATCAGCGCACGGGCCAGTGGTTTGCTGCACTACGAGGTGGGCAAGAACGATGAGGGTCGCTACGCCCTTCGCATTACCGCCAACGACACAGGCGGCCTGTTCAGCAAGCACTGGTTATCGCTCGATGACATCCTAGCACTGCTGGACATCCTCAAGGATGCACCATTCAAATCGGTGGCGCTCAGGGCGCTGTTTGTTCGAGGCAGTGCCAATAACCACGGTTTCCTCGCCGCCATCCTGCGGGCTGAAAAGTTGCTGGTCGCCGCCGAGCCCAACTCGCCGTTCCACCGGGTCGGCCTATCCCTCAGCGACTGGTCTACTCAGCTGGATGAACCGGCCAATATGGATAAACAGGCTCGTAAGGGAAAAGCCAAGGGGCAGAAGGGCCAAGATGACACGACCGATGAGATAACCATCGAGAAAGGCAATGAGCCCCAGTTTTTGGAAACAGCCAACGACCAGGCCGGTTTGTCAGACAAGATGGATGAGACAGGGGGTGAAGTTGAAACCGCAGACCCGGCGGCCAGTGAGGAGACCCAGCAATGAGTAACCGTGACATAGCACTGAACTGGCAGGGGCTCCTCCTGCCGGTTTCACTCCGGTTCGCTGTATGCCTGACTGACCTGCTGAACAAACACCATCCCACATGGCCGCAAGCCCGCGCCGTCACGATGAACTTTCGTGATCCGGGTTATGGCCCGGAAACCGGCGGCTTTCATCCGGTGGAAATCCGCCTGCAACGGCAAGGAAATCTATGGTCCTTGGTCTATATGACGGACTTCTCCTATATCGGCATGGGTGACTATGCCGAATTGGCCAAGGAGGTCGATTTTGACTTCTCAAGCCAGGAAGGGCTGGTTGCCTATGCGCATGTGGTGCCGTTGTCTGAGCTGGGTGAGTTTTATGAATTATGGGAGGGCAATTTCCTCACCTACTTGTCGCTGGGTGTCTATGCGATCACGGTAGCCACTGAATGATCCCTCCCTATTAATGCGCAAATTTCGCGGGTTCACGGGGTTGGCGTCGATTAACCCAATCTCTCCAAGGGAAAAACGCGCCCCGTTTCCTCTCGTTCGTGCGGGGCGGGTACGGGGCTCGCCGTGAATATGCGGGGCAACCCGACCAATTCATTAACTCACCCATTTTTCCGCAAATTTCGCGGGTTCACGGGGTTGAGATGGAAAAGCCTAATCACTCAAAGGGAATAACGCGCCCCGTTTCCCCCCGTTTGTGCGGGGCGGGCACGGGGCTCGGTAGCATTTTTACGGGATCGGACCGGGTAGCGACCGGGGCGGCCATCTGCTCACTTACCTTTCCCGCGTTGTCATCGTGCCGGGCCAGTCAGGCCAAGGCGCGATGAGCAACGGCCACTTCAACCGCCAAGCCAGAGACGGGGATTGGACCTCCTTTCCACTGTGAAGGGGGCCTATGCCGTGTCTAACCAGCTCACATGTTGAGGAGCGAACCATGAACGAAACACCTACCCGATTTAAATTCACCAATCGACGGATTGCCGATCTGCCCCCTAACCCCGATGACGCTCGCAGTACCGAAGCTGAGTATTCCGATATCGAAGTGACCGGTCTGCGCTGTCTGGTTGGCAAAGGGGAGGGGCGTCGCAAGTTCCTGCTGCGTTATCAAATACATGGCCGCAAGCGGGCCATTGCCCTCGGGCACTATCCAACGTTGGATGTCAGCGTGGCTCGTAAGCTCGCGCTCGACTACAAACGCAAGATCGCCGAAGGCGTTGACCCGCAACAAGCCAAGGAGGACAAGCGTAATCAGAAGACCCTGAGCAATTTGTTTCAGGAAGACTATCTGCCCTATCTGCAATCACGAAATCGCAGTTGGAAGACGGATGAACATCGCTTCCGTAATCACCTACGGCCAATCTTCGGCAACCTGATCCCGGAAGAGATCACCGTTACCCGCATCCAGAACATGCAACAGATGTTGCTCAAACGCCTCACCCCGGCCACCTGCAATCGCGTTTTGGCATTGCTCAAGGCCATCATGACCTGGGCAGCCCGTGCCGGACTGATCAAGGACAATCCCGCCGCCTTGGTGTCGTTGCTGCGAGAGAACAATCGGCGCGAACGCTACTTCACCCCAGATGAAATCCGTCGCCTGTTCCGGGCTGCCGATCAGCATGAGAGTTTCTATACCGGTCAGTACGTCAAGATGTTGCTGCTCACCGGTTTGCGTCGGGCCGAGCTGGCAAGGGCCAAATGGCAGCACTACAACAAGGAGGACAAGACCCTATACATTCCACACACCAAGAACGGCCATAGCCGTGTGTTGCACCTGAACCATATGGCAGTGGAGCTGTTGAACTACTTACCGGTGACAGAGGGAAATCCCTATCTGTTTCCAGGCAAGCGGCAAGGGCAGCCATTGCAAAATCCCACCAAGGGGTTTCAGCGAATGCTGGTGCGGGCCGGTATAGATAAGGAGGGGGTGTGCCTGCACACCTGCCGTCATTCGGTCGCGGCACTGATTGTCTCCAACGGTGGCACCCTGTTTGATGTGCAATCCCAGCTCGGGCACCGGAGCAGTCAAACATCACTGCGTTATGCTCACCTGCATAACACCCGGATGCAGCAGACCAGCCAGAAAATAGCCAACTGCATCCATGATGCCCCAGGGCCGACGCATGATCA
>NZ_CDBZ01000112.1 GCF_000819985.1 Aeromonas media
GCCGATTCAAGGGCGCTTACCATTGGTACGTCAATCGCAGCTCTTATCTACCAAATGAAATCAACGCCCCATGGCGATGCTTTTTCAAACTCCCTCGGTGTGCAAGCGGATCTGATAACGTGTATTGCGACCGCCAGCAGGTAATTTTTCAATGCACCCCTTATCCACCAATTGCGCAAGATGGCGTGTAGCGGTCGCTTTGCTTACTCCGGCCACTTTTTGATACTGGCTTGCATTGATGCCATTTTCAAAACCCTGTTCGCCGCCATCCAGTAAACGATTCAGCACTTTGGTTTGCTCCGGACTCAGATCGTCATTACAGTGCCGCAACCAGAAAAATGTCTTGGCGAGAGAACGATCAATAACCTGTAATGCCAGCTCTATGGAGTAATCCAGTGTGTCGAGGAACCAACAGATCCAGGAGGTAATATCTAGCGAGCCCCTCTGCGCTGACTCAAGCGCTCGATAGTAGTCACCCCGCAGCTCTAAATAACTGATCCCAA
>NZ_CDBZ01000113.1:0-516 GCF_000819985.1 Aeromonas media
GTGCTCAGCTGTGCACGCCGCCCCCAATCGCAGGCAGCGCCCGGCCACCTTGCCCGCCAGCGCCTCGTCATGGGTCACCAGCAGCAGGGCGCAGCCTATCTCCGCCAGCTCCCCCAGCAGGCAGGTGACGGTCTGCTGCTGGCTCAGGGGATCGAGCCGGGAACTGGGCTCGTCGGCAAACAGCAGCACGGGGTGCAGCAGCAGGGCCCGGATCAGGGACAGCCGTTGCAGCTCTCCCCCCGACACCTGGCTCGGCAGCCGGCTCAGCAGCCGCTCATCGAGGCCGAGCCTTGCCAGATAGTCGGTGAGGGGCTGGCGGGGCAGCCTGTGCAGGCGCAGCAGATCGTCAAACTGGGTGGCGAGACGCACCCGGCTGGCGAAGGCCTGCACCGGATCCTGATAGAGCTTCTGCCAGCGGTGGGGGGCTATGCCCCCCTGGCGCAGCACCCGCCCTCGCAGCGGGCGCTGCAACCCCAGCAGCACATTGCCGAGGGTGCTCTTGCCCGCACCGCTCGG